>NZ_BCPP01000744.1:0-3650 GCF_016586125.1 Burkholderia sp. E168m23 | reverse complement strand
GAAGCGCGGCAGGAACTCCGCCATGAAATGCGCCGCGTAGGAATCGGGGATGCCGAGCCGCAGCTTGCCGGTCAGCATCTGCGGCGACAGCGATTCGACGAGCCGGTCGTGGCTCAACAGAAACTCGGTGGTGTCGCTCAGCAGCTTGTGGCCGAACTGCGTGAGTTCGACCGCCTGGTTGTTTCGCGTAAACAGCCGCTGCGCGACCATCTCTTCCAGCTTCTGAATCTGCGCGGTGACGGACGACGGGCTGCGGTTCACATGAACGGCCGCATCCTTGAAGCGGCCGAGCTTCGCGACGGCGTGGAAGGTACGCAGCAGGTCGACGTCCAGGGTACGCGGCATGATTTTGTTTTTCAGAATCAGTGATTCAGGTAATGTCGATTGACGGAATTATTGGGCATCCCTATTCTCGGGTCAACAGGCAGACAACGGCAGGCAGCCGGTCGGGCGTTGCACGCATCCGGGGAACGATTCATGTCGATCAATGATTTTGTCGTAGATGCATTGGTGCGGGACAGGAAGCTGAAGGCGGAGTCGGTATGGACGGTCGAGAATCACGAAAAATATTCGACGTTGCATCGCACTGGCGATGACGCGCGGCGACGGGAAGCGGGGCGCGAAGTCTTTGCGCTGATGCGCAACCTGAACGAACTGGGCGTGCGAAGCCCGGCGCTGTGCGCGGATCGCGACGGCAAGGGTTCGTTGCGCGAAGCGATCGGCGCATTGAGCGAGCGGCTCGCGACGTTGTCGCGCGGCCGCCATGTCCATTACATCGAGCTGGGGCCCGAGCCGGTCAAGACGACCGAGCTGATGAAAGCGGTCAGCGGCGGCGGGCCGGATCATCTGCGTTACACGGCCGTCGACATCAACGAGTCGTCGGAAGACGCGATGCGGCACGCGATCATGCCGTTCCTGAAAACGCCCGGCTGTTTCAACTACATCGCCGACGATTACCGGAACGTGCAGTGGAACCATATCGACCTGGGCCAGGACGTGACGTTCATCACGATGCTCGGGTTCCAGGAAGGCAACGAGTTGCCGGTGACGATCGGCCGGCTGATTCGCAATCTCGGCGGCAAGTCGACTTACGTCGTGTCGGAGATGCAGTTGCTCGTGGAAGGGCGCGAAGAGCCCATCTACGACTTCTACCAGAACGAGAACATGGTGCGGTTCTCCGAAATCGTCAGCCGGCAGCAGGGCTTCGAGCCGCTCGGCAAGCACCATGTCTCGATCGTGCGGCTCAATCTGCTCGGCGACCAGTTCCATGTGGCGGTCACGCTGCAGCCGGTGTCGAAAGCGGGGGCCGACGGGCATCTGATCACCAATGTCTGCCTGAAATACACGCCGGAGCAATTCCGCCACGTCCGCCTGAGCCACGGCAATTGCCGCGTGATCGACGAATTGCATAGCGGGGACGGCAGCGTCGTGTACCAGATTGCGCAGTACAAGGGCTGAATGGCGAAACGTCGACAGCGAGGCACGCGATGAACAAGGGACATGCATTGCCGGTATTTGCGCGCGGGTTCGGCCGGGTGACGCTGGCGCTGCGGACGTCGCTGTCCGTCGGCGCGAACGTCGGCGGCACGCTCGACGCATCGACGGAACCGATGCGCTGGAGCGGCGCGTGCCTGCGCGACGGCTACGAGGTGCGCTACCGCCGCAACCTCGACGATCTCGGTTATCGCGACGTGCCGATGCGCGGCACGCGCTCGGATGCGCTGAATGCGGTGTGTCACCTGCGCCGGTTGTTTTCCGACGAAGCGGTCGACGCGCTGCGCGAGATCGGCCGCGCGCTGGAACGCAGCGCGTCGAGCAGCAACTGGATCATCTCGAAGCGCGTGCGTGCGGTGACGAACCGCTCGCGCTTCATCGACGACATGATGCACGATCGCGCGTTCCTGCTGCGGGTGTCGCGCCTCGCCGGTGTGCCGTTGATCCCGTATCCGATGGCCAACGCGCGCTCGCAGTTCAACTACTACTATCCGACGGATCAGCGCGACGGCAAGGCGCAACTCGGCATGTGGCACACCGACGGCACCAGCTTCGTGCTGAACATCGTGCTGTCGGATCGCGCCGATTACGCCGGCGGCAACTTTCTGTTCTACGAATCGAGGGCGGAGACGTTCGATCGCCACGATCCCGAGCGCCGGCACGTGAGGACCGCGAACCTGGACCACGCGGGCGATGCGCTGCTGATCTACGGCAGCAAGCTCTTTCATGGCGTCGAACCGGTCGAGGCCGGGCGTCGCATGTCGCTGGTGCTGTCGTTTCATTGCCCCTACACACGCGAGGACGACAACGGGTTCTGGCATCTCGCGTCGGACGACGGCATTGCGCGCACCGCCGTGAACTGGCTGGCGCTGCGGCGTGCCCTCAGGGACGACGCCGAGCTGCAGTACCGCCGCCTGGGGCTCGAACCGATCCGGCCGGACGATCTGGGCGACCAGCGCCTGGCTTCGGCCACTTTCTGAGAACCGTCGCGCCATGCAGCTCTTCCTGCTTCAACTCGTTTTCGTCCTGTCGTGGAGTTCCGGATTCATCGGCGCCAAGCTCGGCGCGGAGACGGCCGGTGCGTTCAACCTGCTGTTCTGGCGGTTCCTGCTCGTCACGCTGTGCCTCGCGATCGTCCTCAATCGGCAGCTCGGGCGCCTGACGCTCGAGAAAATCTGCTATCACGCGGTGATCGGTTTCCTGTCGCAATTCCTCTATCTGGCCTGCGTGTACGTCGCGATCCAGCACGGCCTGCCGCCGGGCATCGCCGCGATCGTCGCGGCGTTGCAGCCGCTCATCACGGCGGCGATGACGTCGTTCGGCGGCAGCGAGCGCAGCGGGGCGCGCCAGTGGGCCGGGCTCGTCGTCGGGTTCGTCGGCGTGGGCATCGTGATCGGCGGCCAATATGCGCTGCCGGCCGGGTCGGTCGGGATCGTCATGTACCTGCTGCCGCTGGTGTCCGCGTTCGGGCTGTCGATCGCGACGATCTATCAGCGCCGCCGCGCGCTGACGGCCGCGCGCAGCAACGAGGACGGGCTGTTCCTGCCGCTGTTCGTGCAGGGTGGCGTGAGCCTCGTGCTGTTCGCGGCGTGCGGGATCGTCACCGGCGACCTGCACGTGCCGACGCAGCCGAACGTGTGGGTGTCGGTCGTGTGGCTGACGGTGTTCTCGACCTTCATCGCTTACCTGTCGCTGTGGGCGCTGCTCAAGCGCATGCCGGCGACGCGCGTGGCGACGCTCGTCTATCTCGAACCGCCGGTGACGCTGCTGTGGGCCGCGTGGATGTTCGGCGACCGGATCGCGGTGACGACCTACGTCGGCATCGTCGTGGTCGCGGTCGGCGTCTGGCTGGCCGGCAAGCCCGGTGCGCGGCCCGCGCGGCCGCGCTGCGCGGACCTGGAGACGGCCGGCCGCTGACGCACTGGTTGCGCGCGCGATTCCGGTGTAGCTTCGCGAGACTGCCCGACTCGTGAAGGAACCCGATGAAAGTCAAACGGATCGTCGCCAACGTCGACACGCGCTCGATCGACGATGCAAAGCGCTTCTATCAACGGATCTTCGGTCTCGACCTGCTGATGGACCACGGCTGGATCGCGACCTACGGCAACGCCGAGCAGATGGACGTGCAGATCAGCTTTGCGTCGCACGGCGGATCG
>NZ_BCPP01000743.1:0-3651 GCF_016586125.1 Burkholderia sp. E168m23 | reverse complement strand
CGCACAGCGCGCCGACGCCGGTATTGACGCCGTAGGCGCGAATTCCGCGCGCGACGATCTCGTCGACGAGTTCGCGAGCGGCCACGACCCGCGCGCGCGTCTCGTCGGCCAATGCCAGGGGCTCGCCGGCCGCCACCGCCGCAACCTGTCGCCAGTCGAGCGGCTGCGCCGCACGGAATACGGTCATGGTAGCCTCAGTTCGTGGTGCGGTCGTGGTGGCTCGACACGAATTGCCGGAAGCGCTCGGAGGTCTGGCCGCCGAAGACTTCGTCGGGCGTCCCGTCCGTATCGACCTCGCCCTGATGCAGGAACATCGCGCGGTTCGACACGTGGCGTGCAAAGCCCATTTCGTGCGTGACGACCAGCATCGTGCGCCCCTCTTCCGCCAGCGAGCGCATCACGCGCAGCACCTCGCCGACCAGCTCCGGGTCGAGCGCCGACGTCGGTTCGTCGAACAGCATCACCTTCGGATGCATCGCCAGCGCGCGGGCAATGGCGACACGTTGCTGCTGGCCGCCCGACAGGTGCGCGGGATAGTAGCCGCGCTTGTCCGCGAGGCCAACGCGTGCGAGCAGCGCCTCGGCTTCCTCCACCGCTTCCGCGCGACTGCGCTTCTGCACCCGCAGCGGCCCTTCGACGAGGTTGTCAAGCACCGTCATGTGCGACCACAGGTTGAAGTTCTGGAACACCATGCCGAGCTGCGAGCGAATCCGGTCGACCTGGCGCCGGTCGCTCGGATGCAGCTTGCCGTCGCGTGCGCGCTTCATCGCCAGCTCTTCGCCCGCGAGCGCGACGGAGCCGTCGTCGGGGGTCTCGAGCAGGTTCAGGCAACGCAGGAACGTGCTCTTGCCCGATCCGCTCGCGCCGAGGATCGAGATGACGTCGCCCTCGTGCGCGTCGAGCGAAATGCCCTTCAGCACATGGTGATCGCCGAACGACTTGTGGATGTTTCTGACCGACAGCGCAACGGGAGCAGCGGTGTTCATCGGTTTCTCCTGGAAAGAATGGCGCGCTCAGGACGCGACGCGCCGGGCATTGCGGGTCGCCGCGGCAGGCGCGCCGGACGGCTTCGGCGCACGCAGGTGCCCCGAGAGCCGCCATTCGAGCGCGCCGAGCAGGCGCACGACGATGAAGTTCAGGCCCAGATAGATGATGGCCGCGCAGACGAACACTTCGGTCGTCCGGTAGGTTTGCTGAATGATCTGCTGCGCGACGCCCGTCACTTCCCATACCGTGACGAGGCTCGCCAGCGCGGTCGACTTGACGAGCAGCACGGCTTCGGTCGAATACGCGGGCAGACACTGGCGCAACGCGATCGGGCCGATCACGCGCCGCAGCAGCGAGAAGCCCGACAGGCCGATGGAATACCCGGCCTCGATCTGCCCGACCGGTACGGCCATCAGCCCACCGCGCAGGATCTCGGCCGTGTAGCCGGCCGTGCACAGCGCGAGCGACAGCACCGCGCAGACGTACGGCTCGCGCAGCAGCGGCCACATGAAGCTCTCGCGGATCACGCCGAACTGGCCGAGCCCGTAATACACGAGAAACATCTGGATCAGCAGCGGCGAGCCGCGAAACACGAGGATGTAGGCCCGCGCGAAGCGGTTCGGCAGCCAGCGCGGCGACACGCGCATCGTGACGATCACGAGCGACAGCAGGCCGCCGAGCACGAGCGATGCGAAGAACAGGCCGAGCGTGGTCGGCACGGCCGCGAGCAGCTGGCGCAGCGTATCGAGGAGAAAAGCGAAATCGATGGACATGCCCGTACTCCGTCAGTTGCGCGCGAAATTGCGGCGGAACGACCGGCCGACGATCGCCTCGGCCCGGTTGAACACACGGTTCGACAAGCCCGTCATCAGCAGATACAACGCACCGCCCGCGACGAAGAACACGAAGTACTGGTGAGTCGAATTGGCAGCGATCTGGCTCGTGCGCAGCAACTCGGCAAGACCGGTGACCGAGATCAGTGCGGAATCCTTCAGGCTCAGTTGCCACACGTTGCCGATACCGGGCAACGCGAAGCGCAGCACCTGCGGAACCAGGATGCGCCGCAGCACCATGCTGCGCGGCATGCCGATCGAGCGCGCCGCTTCGAGCTCGCCTTTCGACACGGCGAGCACCGCCGCGCGATAGACCTCTGCCTGATAGGCGCCCGAGATCATCCCGACCGCGAGCGCACCGATCACGAACGGCGGTACGCCGATGAAGCCTTCCGCGCCGAACCACTGGCCGACGGCCGTCACGAGCGTCGAGCCGCCGAAGTAGAACAGATAGATGACGAGCAGTTCGGGCACGCCGCGAAATACCGTCGTATACAGATCGCCGAGCAGGCGGAGGGTGCGGTAGCGCGACAGCTTCGCCGCCGCGATCGCCGCGCCGATCACGGCGCCGACCGCGAGCGCGGCGAGCGTCAGCGCGACCGTCATCAATGCGGCGAGCAGCAGCACACCGCCCCAGCCTTCGGTACCGAAGCCGAGCATTTCAAGAATCGCCATGCGTGCCTCCCTGCATGCGTTGAGTGAATCCGCTGGATGCGTGCCGCCGCGCCGCGCGTCGTTCGACGAACTTACGCGGCGGCGGCCGAACGCGCAGCGCTTACGGCGTGACGTCGGTCTTGAACCACTTGTCGGCGAGCTTCTTCACGGTGCCGTCCGCGAGCGCCGCGGCGATCGCCGTATCGAACTTCGTCTTCAGGTCGGCATCCTGCTTGCGGAACGCGAGCCCTTCGCCCGGCCCCCAGATCGGGCCGCCGAGCTTCGGCCCCGCGAGCACGATCGATGCGTTGTCCTTCTTCGCGTTGTTCGCCGCGTAGTACGTGACGTCGTCGAACGATGCATCGATGCGCCCGGCGACCAGATCGAGATCGCGTTCGGGCGACGTCTTGTACACGCGAATCGACGCGATGTCCTTGAAGCTGTCGTTGATGAATTTCGTGTAGACGGTGCCCGACTGGATACCGATCGTCTTGCCCTTCAGCTGCTTGCGCAGCGTGTCGACGGTAGGCTTGTCCGCGTTGGCGTCGCCTGTGAGCTTGACGATCGGTGCGCCGGGCGCGGCCTTCGGCAGGATCTTCGTATCGGTGACGGCGAACGTCGCCGGCGTCGCCGCATACGGACGCGAGAACAGCAGGATCTTTTCGCGCTCCGGCGTGATCGAAATGGCATCCATCAGGACATCGAACTTGCCGGCCTGCAGGCCCGGAATCATCCCGTCCCAGTCCTGCGCGACCATGTTGCACTGCACCTTGATGCGCTCGCACACGTTGGCGAGCAGCTCCGGCTCGAAACCGCCCAGCTTGCCGCCCGGCAGCGTGAGGTTCCACGGCGCGTAGCCGCCTTCGAGCGCGACCGTCACCGTCTTCCATTCCTTTGCCTGCACCGGCGCCGCGAGCGTTGCCGCCGCAGCCGCGATGACGCCGATCGTCCTGATTGCCCACTTGATGCGCTTGCCGTTCACGAGATTTCTCCTTGCGTTGAAGTTCGCCATCCCTTCGGTGCAGCAAGCCGCCTCAGGAATTTGTCTATACAAGCATGCAAGAAGAAAAACAGCGAGACAAGCGGTGATCAATAAAAACCGCGGAAACGCGGGAAATCCCCTAATTTCAAGGGTCTGGCGTGCATCGTCACGGGGAATTCCGGCACACGTTTGGTG
>NZ_BCPP01000742.1:0-3653 GCF_016586125.1 Burkholderia sp. E168m23 | reverse complement strand
TCGCGGCTGCTGGACCGGGTCAGCTCGGAAGGGCTGCTGATCGCCGGCATGCATCTGGGCGAACCCGGGTTCGCGCGAATCAGGCGAACGAACGGCGAATACGGCCTGTTTTACGAGACCGATGCCTGACGCGATACAGGCGTTTCCGTACGTGTATGTCGACGACTCCGATTCGATCTGTCGACGGACGCTCGCATTGCAGGCGATTCCGCTGGAAGCGCCCGCCGACACGCCGTCCGGCGACCGGCGGCTGATGGTGAAGGACGCGCGCGGAAACGTTTGGCCGATCGCCACGCACCAGCGCGGCGCACCGGCCGACGAAATTCGTTCGAGGCTCGCCGACTGCCGGTAGTCGCGCTGCGCCTTCCCTCTCTGTCGCAATCGTCAAGATTCGTGTCGCGTGCGGATAAAAGCCGCCCGTTCCCCGCGCCGTTAACTCGTTCGCAACCCCGCGCCGCGTAGTGCGTCATGGCGCGCGCCGTTCGTGTTCCGGAATTCACCTCCGCCGCTGGCCGTGCCCGGCCGGCTCAAGGGAACGTCATGCGAAAACAACTCACTATCCGTGGTGGCCTCGTCGCGACCATCGCCGGCTATACCGTGCTGCTCGTGCTGGTGGTCGGTGCGGGTATCGCGGCCCTCACCATCGGCAACGGTTCGCTCGAGGCGATGTACCGCGACGACACCGCGTCGCTGCTGCACCTGAAGACCAGCTCCGAGCGGATGCTCGTGCTGCGCGAACGCATGAGCGACGTCGCGCAGATCATCAGCGCCGGTCAGCCCGCGAAGGAGGAAGTTGCGCAACTTCACACATTGCTCAAGCAGAGCAACGACGAACTGGACGCGTACACGCGTCTGCATGCGCGCGACGCCAGCGAGCAGGCGCTGTTCGACACGCTGCAAAGTCGTCGGCGCGCGCAGCTCGACCGCGTGTTCCTGAAGGCGCTGTCGCAACTCGACGGCGACGACGCATTCAACTTCCTCGACACGCAGCGCACCGCGCCGCCGGCGTTGTTCGCCGCCTACCAGGAGGCGATCGACGCGCTCGAATCGTTCCAGGTCGCGCGCCAGAAGGCCCGCTACGAGGCGGCCGGCGTGAATTTCCACCGGATCGTGTGGGGGATGGGGGCGGTTGCGGTGCTGGCGCTCGTCGTCGGCTTCGTTGCGCAGCGCGTGCTCGCGAAGGCGATCATCGAGCCGATCAATCTCGCGGTCGATCAGTTCGAGAAAATCGCGAAAGGCGACCTGACCGGCACCGTCGTCGTCCCGGGCGAGAACGAGATGGCGTATCTGCTGAATGCGCTGAAGCGGATGCAGGACGGCCTCGTCGATACCGTGAGCCAGGTGCGTGCGAGCACCGAGACGATCGTCGGCGACGTGCGCACGATCGCGAGCGGCAACGTCGACCTGTCCGCACGCACCGAGCAGCAGGCCGTGTCGCTGCAGCAGGCGGCCGCGAGCGTCGAGCAACTGACGGCGGCCGTGCGCCAGAACGCGGACAACGCGCGCGATGCGCGCACGTACGTCGAGGGCGCGGCCGGCATCGCGTCGCGCGGCGGCGAAGCGATGCAGCGCGTCGTCGCGACCATGTCGGAGATTTCGACGAGCTCCACGCGCATTTCCGGCATCGTCGGCGTGATCGAGAGCATCGCGTTTCAAACGAACATCCTCGCGTTGAACGCCGCCGTCGAAGCCGCGCGCGCGGGCGAGCAGGGGCGCGGGTTCGCGGTCGTCGCCACCGAGGTGCGCGGGCTCGCGCAGCGCTGTGCGGCGGCGGCGAAGGAAATTCGCGACCTGATCGGTCATTCCGCGCGACGCGTCGAAGACGGCAGCAGCCTCGTCGCGCTGGCCGGCTCGGCGATGACCGAGCTCGTCGCGGCGGTCGAGCGCGTCAACGCGATCATGGGCGAAACCAGCCAGGCGTTCGACGAGCAGTCGTCGGGCATCGAGCAGGTGAACGCCGCGGTAATCCAGATGGAGCAGACGATGCAGCGCAATGCCGCGCTGGTCGAGGAGGCGGCGGCCGCGGCGCTGTCGCTCGACGAACAGGGCGCGCGGCTGAGCGCGGCGGTCGCGCAGTTCCGCCTGCGAGAAGCAGCGCTCGCGTGACGGGCGGGCTTATTGCGGCGCGTCAGGCAATGCGTAGTCGAAGCGGTACGCATGCTGGCCGTTGTCGATGTCGATGCGCATCGCGCCGGACAGCCCGAGCAATTCGTCCGTGCCGGAATCGGGCACGACCGTGATCGACTGCGTCGGCTGCCCGCGCGTCATGGTGGAGCTGTGCTGCAGCACGAAGCTGCCCTTGCGTCCGCCGAGCACGCCTTTGACGGTTTCCATCGCCACGTAGCCGGCCGAGCCCTGAACGCTGCTGCGAAACGCGAGCATTTCACCTTGGCTCACGGCTTCCAGATCGCCGTGAAAATGCTTGTCCAGCGACATGCGGCCGAGCCCGCTGCCTTCCGCGACGTTGCTCAAGGGTTCCGGATTCAGTTTCACTTCGAACGGACCGCGGGCCTGCAGTGTCATGACTGTTCTCCTCGTTGAATGGGCAATCGGCACTATAGGCGAATGCTGTCGGCGATGGGCGGATCGTGATGCGTCAATCGCCGGCCGGCCGATAAAGCGCTTTCAACTGAGACAACTCGTCGATGAATCGATCCTTGAGCGCCTGCGGCCCGTTTGCCCGCCGTTTTCACGCGGCCTCCCGCCTGCGCCCAGACTGAAGGCCGCGCCGGCATCCGCCGCGTTCAGCTGCGGATGAACGCGAGCAGATCGGCGTTGATCGTGTCGGCGTTGGACGTCGGCATGCCGTGCGGGAAGCCCGCGTAGACCTTCAGCGTGCTGTTCCTCGCCAGTTTCGCCGACAGGAGGCCGGAATCCGCATACGGAACGATCTGGTCGTCGTCGCCGTGCATCACGAGAACGGGAATCGTGGTGCTTTTCAGGTCTTCGGTGAAGTCGGTCTGCGAGAACGCGACGATCCCGTCGTAGTGAGCTTTCGCGCTGCCCATCATGCCTTGTCGCCACCAGTTCCAGATGACGCCCTGCGACGGTGTCGAGCCGGTGCGGTTGTAGCCGTAGAACGGGCCGGCCGGCACGTCGTAGTAGAACTGCGCGCGGTTCGCCGCGAGCTGTGCCTGGAGATTGTCGAACACGTCCTTCGGCAGGCCGCCGGGATTGCTGTCGGTCTTGACCATCAGCGGCGGGACGGCGCTGATCAGCACGGCCTTGGCGACGCGATCCTCGCCGTGACGCGCGACATAGTGGATGACTTCGCCGCCGCCGGTGGAATGGCCGACGTGAACGGCACCCTGCACGCCGAGATGATTCACGACCGCGGCGACGTCGTCCGCATAGTGATCCATGTCGTGGCCGTCCCACACCTGGCTGGAGCGTCCGTGGCCGCGACGGTCATGCGCGATCACGCGGTAGCCCTGGGCGAGGAAGAACAGCATCTGCGCATCCCAGTCGTCGGCGCTGAGCGGCCAGCCATGATGAAAAAAGATCACCTGGGCGTCGCGCGGACCCCAGTCCTTGTAGAAGATGTCGACGCCATCTTTCGTGGTGACGTATCCCATGTCTGCTCCTGTTCGGTGGGCGATATCGATGCACGGCGCACTTGCGGTTGCCGCGATCGCCAGACCGGCGCGGCATGT
>NZ_BCPP01000741.1:0-3654 GCF_016586125.1 Burkholderia sp. E168m23 | reverse complement strand
ACGTGGATCGCCTGCTGCTGCCCCTGCTTCGCAAGGTTGACCGCGAGTTCGGCAATCGACGATTTCAGATAGAAGTGCCGCGGGTTGAACGGGCTGTGCTTGATGGCCTTCAGCGGCAGTTCGATCACCTGCCCGGGCGCATAGCGATTCTCGAGGCGCCACGCGCGGTATTGCGGCGATTCGTCGATGGACGGATCGATCGCGAATGCCGGAGCAGGCGGCGGTGCGATGTCCTTCTTCGCGGATTTGGTCGGCACCGGGGTCGGCGTCTCGGACTTGACGATGCCGTCGATCGCATTGAGCCGATCAAGCGCGGTGCGCTTCTCGCTCGTCGTGATATCCGGGCGCGCTTGGAATCCTTTGGCGAATTGGGAGGGTTTCATGTGACTCCTTTATGCGCATAAAGTCAGGGCAGCATGGCGACGATTTCGTCGGCACATGCGCGAATTTCGGCGGCGGCCAGCTTGCCGCCGCGATCGTTCATTTGCAGCACGGTCTGACCGAGCGCCATCGCCTGCTTGTACGCTTCCCGAGTCGGGATCTGCGTCTTCAGCAGCGGGAAGCCGAGTTCTTCGAGTGCACGCTTGAGCTCGCGGGTCAGCATGCGCTTCTCTTCGGTCTTGTTCAGCAGGAAGACCGCGCGGAGGTCTTCGTTCATCACCTGCGCCTGCTGAATCAGTTTGACCAGCCCGACGCTCGACCAGTAATCGGCCGGCGACGACGATGTCGGGATCACGGCAATCGAGGCGGCCAGCAGGACGACGCCGGACACTTTCTCGGTGATCGACGGCGGGCAGTCCACGACGATGATGTCGTAGTCGTTGATGAACTTCTTGATCTCGCGATGGATCTGGCCGTCGGCTTCGGCAAGATTGACGACCGGAAACGGGATGCCGTTGTCGCTGTCGCCGGATGCGCTCGACCAGTGAACCAGCGTGTTTTGACGGTCTGCGTCGATGACGAGGACGCGCTTCCCTTTTTCATGGAACGCGGCGCCGAGATGCATGGCAATCGTGCTTTTGCCGACGCCACCTTTTTGTTGAGTGACTGCAATGATTTCCGCGGCCAATTTTCACTCCTGTTTTGGTCGTTGGAATTCTACAGGACGATATTTGAATTTCAATGAAATTGTCGTTCAACAACTACGCGTTGGCCATTCGGACTATCGGTTTATGCGCATAAACGGCGTGATGGAAATTGGATTGCCGGTTAGGACGGCGTGTAGGAGATGGCGAGACTGATGTAGAGCGGTCGATGCAGTGCTCGATGGTGGATCTCTTGTGCTCCAACGCCGGGGCGGTTCGTCGCGGCGATGTCTCGGTGTGCTGCCCTCTCGCTGGACGCGGCGAGTGGCCGGCGAGCCGGAAGTTTGTGCGCATAAAGTCCGCGGCGGTCGGGGTGATCGACTTCGTGGCTGGAGCGCTCGGGATTCGCCACAGAGAAGTGTGTTCTGCTGGCCGGAGTCAGATGCACGGCCCCGAGGCACGTCGTTGAACGTGTATGCATCGAGGCAACGTTCCGTTTGCCCGCAGCGTTTATGCGCATAAACCGGACGCAACGATGACCTACGATGGAGGGGAAGGCAGAGACCTGGCCTACGTCAGGCGCGCAATGATGTTGGGACGATAGCCTATCGATACGACCGTCGTCCGGTGCCGTATCCCTGTCGACATACGTCAATGCCTGGAGCCGCACCTCACCTCGCAGGCTTTATGCGCATAAGCGACCCGAAGTGTCCCGCGATCCCCGCGCTCTTTTTGCCGCCCGAGACAGCCCTCACGAGACATCAGGCGGGCTAACCGCCGCTCTCTAGTCTCCATGAAGCCGTTGCCTGCCCGCACTTTATGCGCATAAACAACCACTCGCTGAGGTGTGTCTCACGACATCAAACACTCACCCTCTCGCGATCACGGCGCATCACTAAACCGAACCGCGCCAGCGACCGACTGCCACGAGGAAGGCCACACGATCTCAGCTGCCCCACCCGCCGAGCCTCCCATGCAGACTGGCTACAATACAGGGCTCCACCATCCAGGCTTGAATGATGATCACGATCTACCACAACCCCCGATGCTCGAAGTCCCGCGAGACGCTTGCGTTGGTCGAGTCGCTGAATACGGCCGGCGTGCCGCTGAACGTCGTCGAGTATCTGAAGACGCCGCCGACAGTCGAGGACCTGGAAACGCTGCATCGGCAACTCGGCCGCCCGGTTCGCGACATGCTGCGCGACGGCGAGGAGCCGTACCAGACGCTGAACCTTGCCCGCGCGGACCTGACCGACGCTGAAGCCTACGCGGCGATCGTCGCTCATCCGATCCTGCTGCAACGCCCCATCGTCGTGTACCGCGGCAAGGCGGCTATCGGTCGTCCGCCCGAGTCGGTGAAGGCGCTGTTCGAATAATTCTTGTCCGGCGTATTTTTCTTATTGCATCAACGCGGCCTGACTCAGCCCTGCACACGTAAACGTAACGGCAATCCAGACCGACACGACCGTCAGGCCGCACGCGCCGCCAGCCGTCCCCGGAACGATATGTCGCCACCGCGGCGTCTAGCCTTTACCGGAAGACGACCCATCATCATCGTCCGGCTCCCGCCCCGCCGCCGCCTTCGCGGCCATCCGCAACAGCGAGATCTGCCCGCGATAGGCGCGGCATCCGCTGCAGGTCGGCAGATGCACGCGCACCTGCAGGCGCTCGTGCAGCGTCAGATGCCGATCGAGCGCATCCGACAGCAGGCGTGTCACGTCAGTACATTTCCCCGGCAGCATCTTCGGTCGTCAGTCCTTTTTCGCTCAGGCAGGTTCGCAGGCGCGTGCGCGCCCGGTACAGCAGCACGCTGCAATGATTCGTCGTCAACGTCAATTCGTTGCAGATGTCCGCGATCTCGACATCGAGGAATTCGCGCATCATGAACACGCGTCCGATCTGCTCCGGCAGATGGTCGAGGCAGACCTGGAACAGCGTCCAGAACTGCTGTTGCTGCAACAGCGTGTCGGGCTTCGGCCACGGTCGCGGTTTCGCATGCGCGGCCCAGTGTCCATTGTCCTTGAACAATTCGCGATCGAGGATCGATTCGCCGTCGAGCTCGGCATCGAGCGCGGTCAGGCTCACCATCCGCTGCCGTGCGCGCAGCACGTCGATCAGCTTGTTGCGCAGGATGCCGAACACCCAGGTTTTGTGGGCCGACAGCCCGGCGAACTCGCCGGCATGCGACCACGCGGCAGCCAGCGCTTCCTGCACGGCGTCTTCGGCTGCGTCGGCATCGCGGAGCTGGAGTCGAGCGAAGCGCAGCAGGTCGTGCCGCAGTTGCGCGAGATAGGCGGGGTCGTCGTGTGCGGACAGCATGAGTGAATGGCGGTGTCTCGAAGCGATCGCGCGTGCGTCACGGAGCGGACGCATCGCGGTGCGTGCAGCTTACTGGGCGCGGTCTTCGCCTGCAACGCAATGTTCCGTCACGAATTCACGGAACCGGCTGCCGCGCTGCGCTATGCTTGCCGAACCCCGTCTCGCGCGTCGCCGGCGATGCGCGTCGGGCAATCTGTAACGTCAGAACATAACGGTCGAGTTATCCACAATTTCTGTGGAAAACCTTGTGGAAAGTCGGCCGGACGGCCCCGTGGGACGGCTCGCGGGCTGGCTTGCCTATAAACAGACC
>NZ_BCPP01000740.1:0-3654 GCF_016586125.1 Burkholderia sp. E168m23 | reverse complement strand
GCAATTTTCGAATATAATCAGAAAAATTAACAAAGACAAGCGATTGGCATTGAGAGCTCTTGATGAGGCACACAATTTTTTTGCTTCATTACAAGGCCATGCTTTCCGGGGAGAACTATAAGTGAGCAACTTCGCCTTCCTCCAACCCGAGTGGTCCTTCCTCTATGAAGATGCACGCAAGGCGGAAGGCGCAGTCAATGACGACCCGCGGGTCGCCTGTATCTATGCCCGAAGATGCCTTGAGCTTGCCGTCGCTTGGCTGTATTCCCACGACAGTACCTTGAAGCAGCCGTACCAGGACACGCTCAGCGCCTACATTTACGAGGCCACGTTCCGCAACGGCGTTGGCCAAGCGGTGTTCACCAAGGCCCGGCTCATCAAGGACCTCGGCAACGAGGCCGCTCACAGCCAGAAAAAGCTCACTCAATCCGATGCGCTGAACGCGGTCCGTGAGCTTTTCCATTTCTGCTACTGGGTTGCACGAACCTATGGCCGTCGCTCACGGCCGGAGCCGGGCAAGTCGTTTTCCATTGAGCTGATTCCCGCCGCGTCGGCCGCGCCCCAGCAAACGCAGGCTCAGCTCCAGAAGCTGACCCAGGAGCTCCAGCAGCGCGACGACAACCTGTCAGCGCTACGTGCCGACCACGAGCAGACCAGGGCGGAACTGGAGCGACTACGGGCTGAGGTAGCTGCAGCCAAGGCAGCAAACACCGCCCAGCCGGACACCCACGACTATTCGGAAGCAGAAACCCGCAAGGCGTACATCGACCTCTTGCTGAAGGAGGCCGGCTGGCCGCTCGACCCGGCCAAAAACTCCGAGGTCGAGGTTATCGGCATGCCGAACGGGCAAGGTGTGGGTTACGCCGATTACGTGTTCTGGGGCGATGACGGCAAGCCCCTCATGGTCATCGAGGCCAAACGAACCACGAAGAGTGCCACGGTCGGCCAGCAACAGGTGAAGCACTACGCCGACTGTCTTGAGAAGATGTACGGGCAACGCCCCGTCATTTTCTACTCGAATGGCTACGAGCATTGGATGTGGGACGACCACTTCTATCCGCCACGCGAGGTACAGGGTTTCTACAAGAAGGACGAACTGGAACTCATGGTCCAGCGGCGGTCCAGTCGCAAGAAGCTGGGCGAGACGCTGATTGATGGGGACATCATCGAGCGCCACTACCAGACCCGCGCGGTCCGGCGCGTCGGGGAGACGTTCGAGAAAGAAAACCTGCGCAAATCCCTGCTCGTGATGGCGACCGGCTCGGGCAAGACGAGAACGGTCATTGCCCTCGCAGACGTGCTGATGCGGGCGAACTGGGCGAAGCGTATTCTCTTTCTGGCCGACCGCGTGGCGCTGGTTAACCAGGCTGTGAACGCCTTCAAGACACATCTTCCGTCTTCGTCGCCTGTTAACCTGGTGACCGAGAAGAACACAGATGGCCGGGTTTACGTGTCCACGTACCCGACCATGATGAAGCTCATCGACGAGGCTTTTGACGGCAACCGTCGCTTCGGCGCGGGCTACTTCGACTTGGTCATCATCGATGAGGCGCACCGCTCGGTGTACCAGAAGTACCGGGCGATTTTCCGGTACTTCGATTCGCTGCTCGTGGGGCTGACTGCCACCCCGCGCGACGAAATCGACAAGAACACCTATGGCCTGTTCGACCTCGAACCTGGTGTTCCAACCGACGCCTATGGCCTGGATGATGCCGTGGCCGAGGGGTATCTCGTCCCGCCCGTTGCCGTATCTGTTCCGCTCAAATTTCAGCGCCAGGGCATCAAATATAACGACCTGTCGGAGGTGGAAAAGGAGGAATGGGATGAAAAGGACTGGAACGACGAAGGCACGACGCCTGACGAGGTTGGCTCGGAAGACCTGAACAAATGGCTGTTCAACACCGATACCGTCGACAAGGCGCTCGAGGTGTTGATGCAACTGGGTCACAAGGTTGCTGGAGGTGACCGTCTTGGCAAGACCATCATCTTTGCCAAGAACAACGACCATGCCGACTTCATTGCCAAGCGGTTCGATGTGAACTATCCCCACTACAAAGGGAAGTTTGCCCGCGTGGTGACGTACAAAACCGAGTACGCCCAGTCGCTCATCGACGATTTCTCTGACAAGGACAAGGCACCTCATATCGCCATCTCCGTTGACATGCTGGATACGGGCATCGACGTGCCGGAGGTTGTGAACCTGGTGTTTTTCAAGGTCGTGCGCTCGAACACCAAGTTCTGGCAGATGCTGGGGCGTGGTACCCGTCTGTGCATGGACCTGTTTGGCCCCGGGCAGGACAAGAAGGACTTTTTCGTTTTCGATTTCTGCCAGAACCTCGAATTCTTTAGCCAGAACCCGAAGGTCTCGGAAGGCGCGACGGCCGAATCTCTCACAACCCGGCTGTTCAAGGCCCGGGTCGAGATGCTTGTTGAACTGGACAAGCGGCTCAAGGATGAGGCGGACGATGCCGCGGATGGTGAGCTGACCGTCGAGAAGCTGCGAGGTGACACGGCCACGCTGCTGCAGGAGCGGATTGCAGCAATGAATCTGGACAATTTTGTCGTTCGTCCACATCGGCAGTACGTCGAGCGCTATGCCGAGGAGAACGCATGGAAATCGCTCGGCGACGAGCAGGTTCACGAACTGAATGCTCACGTAGCCGCACTGCCGTCCGAGCAGGCCGACGAGGATGAGGAAGCTAAGCGCTTCGACATTCTGGTTCTACGAACCCAACTGGCCGTGCTGCAGGCTGCGCCCTCATTCGCAGGCCTTCGGGAGAAGATTCAGGCCATTGCCAGCGCGCTCGAAGAGCAGATGGCGATTCCGGCCATCAAGGCCGAAGCAGTACTTATTCAGGCAGTTGCTGGCGAGGAGTGGTGGCAGGACGTAACGGTTCCCATGCTGGAGACGGTACGGCGACGCCTTCGCGCACTGGTCAGATTGATTCCGAAAGGGCAGAAGCGGATTGTCTACACCAGTTTTGAGGACGAACTTGGCGACATCGGCTTCGTCGAGCTGCCCCAGGTGATGGCCGGACTGAATATGAACAAGTTCCGGGAGAAGGCCCGCCAGTTTCTCCGGGAGCATGAATCTCACCTCTCCTTGCAACGCCTGCGGCGGAACCAGCCGTTAACGCCGTCGGACCTTGAAGAACTGGAGCGCATGCTGGTGGAAGCAGGCGGCACGCCTGCGCTCATCAACGAAGCCAAAGAGAAGAGCCATGGTCTCGGCATCTTCATCCGTTCCCTGGTAGGCCTGGACCGGGAAGCCGCTGCTGCCGCCTTCAGTACCTTTATTCAGGATACGACGGCGACTGCGGACCAAATCGAATTCGTCGACCTGATTGTTCAGGAGCTAATACAGAACGGGGTCATGGAGGCCGGTCGGCTCTTCGAATCGCCATTCACCGACATCAACGCACAGGGGCCGTTCGGCGTGTTTCCTGAGGCGACAGTGACGCAGATAGTTCAGGTTCTGGCTGAAATTCGAGAGCGGGCTGCGGCTTGAGTCGATAAGTTTGCCGAGTGCACATCTGTACGACGGCCATGGGAGACTTGAGTGAATTTGCGCTCGGCGCGGAAGGGGCAAGGGCCTACGTTCTACTGGAATGAGTCGATTTTGATATTGTGCGTGTCGTGCAGAAATCTTAGCGT
>NZ_BCPP01000739.1:0-3655 GCF_016586125.1 Burkholderia sp. E168m23 | reverse complement strand
GGCCGCGAACGCGGTTTCCCATTCGAATTCGGTCGGCAGCCGCGCGCCGGCCCATTCCGCATACGCGGCCGCTTCGTAAAAGCTCACGTGGCACACCGGCGCGTCGGGCGCGAGCGGCTCGACGCCATGCAGGCCGAACGTGCGCCGTACGCGCGTGGCGGCCGCATCGTCGTCGTCCGGCATCCAGTACGCGGGCCCTTGCCACCCTTCCCGCTGCACCGTGGCCCAGCCGTCGGACAGCCAGAACTCGGGCCGCGTATAGCCGCCGTCGGCGATGAACGCCGCGAATTCCGCATTCGTCACCAGGCGGTTCGCGATCTCGTACGGCCGCACGAGCGCGGTGTGGCGCGGCCGTTCGTTGTCGAACGAGAACGCATCGCCATCGTGGCCGATCTCGACGAGCCCGCCCGGCTGATGCAGCCAGCGCAACGGGCCGGCGTCGCCCGCGGCGAGCGCGCATCCGGCTTCGTCGCCGGTGCGCGGCCGGAATGCCGGCCGCAGCGGGTTGCACGAGAACGCATGCAGCATGTCGGTGACGATCAGCTCCTGATGCTGCTGCTCGTGATGCAGGCCGAGCACGAGCTCGGGCGCGATCGCGTCGAGCAGTGCCGCGTCGGCGCCGGCCAGCGCGCGCAGCATCGCGTCATCGACGTATTGCCGGTACGCATGCACCTCGTCCAGCGACGGACGCGTGAGCAGCCCGCGCTGCGGCCGCGGATGGCGCGGGCCGAGCGCTTCGTAATAGGAATTGAAGAGGAACTGGAAGGCGTCGTCGAACGGCGCGTAGCCCGGCACGCGGCGCATCAGCACGACGGTTTCGAAGAACCAGGTCGTATGCGCGAGATGCCATTTGGTCGGACTCGCGTCGGGCATCGACTGCACGGCCTGGTCTTCGGCGGACAGCGTCGCGGTCAACGCGATGCTATGGGCGCGCACGTCCTGGTAACGGCGCTGAAGCTGGGATGCAAGGAGGCTCATCGGTTTACCGTTCACGTCGCGATTCGCTGCGTTGCGTTGCCGGAAAAGGGAAAGCCTTGCGCTCGAATGCGCGCGGCTGACGTGCGATTTGCTGCTGCGTCGTCGGGCAGCCGGCGCGCGCGCCGGGCCGCGGATGCGGCGTCACTTCGTCTGCCCGTGCAGAACAGTATGGTCCAGAAATGTGAACGTCGCGAATCGGATTTCCAGTGAAACGAATGTGAAAGAAAAATGAAAGCATGTGTGGTGTGGGCATCGCGCGTGTAACGAACCGTCGACGCCCGTCGTGGCGCGGTTTGGCCCCGGATGCAATGCGCGTGCCCGCGGCTGCGTGCTACTGACGTCCGGTGACAGCCGCCCGGCGTGCGTGAAAGGTCGATGGCGCGCGTTCGTCGAAGGAGCAGCCTTATGCAGCCGATTCGTCAGTCGATATCGCGTCCTTCCTGGCGCCCTGCCTGGCGGCTCTGCCCTTCGCTTTCCGCCGCGCACTTCCCCGTTTCCGAAAAATTTTTCGCGTCGATGTCACACGCGCGGGGTGTTGGCTCGTCATATCAGCGGAACTCACACGAAAGGAGAAGGAACCATGACTGCGAAACTCAATCCGTTTGCCGCCGCCCCCGCGCTGATGAAGAGCTGGATGACCGTGTCGGTCGCCGCGGCCGGGAGCCTCGAGCCGACGCTGATCGAGCTGGTCAAGATCCGCGCGTCGCAGATCAACGCGTGCGCGAACTGCCTTAACATGCACACCGTCGAGGCGCGCGAGCAAGGCGAGACCGAGCAGCGCATCTACCTGCTGTCCGCGTGGCGCGACGCGCCCTGCTACACCGACCGCGAGCGCGCGGCGCTCGGCTGGACCGAGGCGCTCACGCGGCTGTCGGAGGGCCATGCGGCGCACGAAGCGGCCTACGCGGCGCTGAACGACCATTTCAGCGAGGAAGAACAGGTGAAACTCACGGTGATGATCAACGTGATCAACGGCTGGAACCGGCTCGCCGTCGGCTTCGGGCTGTGGGTCGACCCGGCCGACGCGAAGGCCGCCGCCGCGAAGATGGTGGCTTGATGCCGAACCTCGATCCGGCCAGCCGCCGCGCCGAAGAACAAGCCGACGCGGCGGCGAGCTTCGATCCGCTGCGTCGCACGCTGATCCGCGTCGCGTACCGGATGCTCGGTTCCGTCGCGGATGCCGAGGACATGGTGCAGGACGCGTTCATCCGCTGGATGGACGTCGACCGTACCGAGGTGCGCGTGCCCGAGGCGTTCCTGCGCCGCATGGTGATGCGCATGTGCCTCGACCAGTTGAAATCCGCGCGGCACCAGCGCGAGACCTATATCGGCCCGTGGCTGCCCGAGCCGGTCGTCGAGGAAGACGAACCGGACGACGTCACGCTGCCGCTGCTGCTCGCGCTCGAACGGCTCTCGCCGCTCGAACGCGCGGCGTTTCTGCTGCACGACGTGTTCGGCCTCGAATTCGACGAAATCGCCACGACGATCCAGCGCGACCCGGCCGCGTGCCGGCAGCTCGCCGCGCGAGCCCGCACGCACGTGCGCGAGGCGCGACCGCGTTTTCATGTCGAGAAGCAGCGCGGGATCGAACTGGCCGAAGCGTTCTTCGCGGCGTCACGCAGCGGCGACATGCGCACGCTCGGCGCGATGCTCGCCGAGGACGTGAGCCTGCATTCCGATGGCGGCGGCAAGCGCACGGCGGCCGGCAAACCGGTATTCGGCTTCGAGCTCGTGATGCGGGTGCATGCGTACCTGGCCGAGCTGTTTGCGACGCATGCGTCGAAGCTCGTGCGGGCCGGGTTCATCAACGGGCTGCCGGGGTTCGTCACGCTGGAAGCCGACGGTGAGCTGCAGACGACTGCGCTCGAGATCGACGACGGTAAGATCGTCGCGATCTATGTCGTGCGGAATCCTGACAAATTGAAGCATCTGCATTGAAGGCCGCGCGAGCATGCGCCGTGTGCCGTGTAAATGCATGGCGACGGCGCCGTCCGCCCTCTTCTTTCTGCCCTGCGTTTGCCGATCGCCGGCTACCGCGATCAGTACATCGCGCCTCCGGCGTTGCCCATCATGAACAGCAGTACGCCGAGCAGCGGCGTCGCGACGGCGAAACCGGCCGCCGCCAGCCAGTTCGTGCCGCCTTGCGCCTCGAGCAGCGCGAGAAACGATTCGCGAGATGTCGCGTTCGGGCGCAGTTTTTCGATCTGGCGCTCGACGTGCCGCTTGTAGAGGCCGTTCCCGTACCAGCCGAGCGACACCGCGATCGCGATCGTGGCCGGGTCGAGCACGCTCGATTCGAAGTATCCCGGGAAGTACAGCAATTCGACCAGCGTGATGCCGAGCGTGACGGCGAGCACGGCGGCCGCCTGCCAGTACATGCATCGATACGCCAACCAGACCGGGCCGAGGAAGCACGCGGCCCAGTTCCACGACTGCCGGCTCTTGCGCGAGTCGGCGATCGCCCATTTTCGTTCGAACCAGGCGGCGTTCTTGCCGACGTAAGCGGCGATTTCGTCGTTGCTCGCGGACGATGCGGCGGTCGTGGCCTCGGACATGATCGTGTGCTCTCAGTCGCGCGGATCGCGCGTCGTTGTTCTGATGCGATGGAAATCGGGCGACGGGCGAAGCGGCCACGTCGATGCGCAGACGATTCTACGCGCCGTGCAGCGGCAGTTGT
>NZ_BCPP01000738.1:0-3658 GCF_016586125.1 Burkholderia sp. E168m23 | reverse complement strand
CATCGGCCAGAACAGGTCGGGCCACGGCGAGGCGGCCGGCAGCGCGGCGCGCGCGATCACCGGCAGGAACGTCGCGGTGATGATGTAGCCGAAGCCGGGGGTGCCGTAGAGCACGACGAGCCACGCGGCGTCCGCGCGAGGGCTTCGCGTATCGGCCCGCGCCGCCGGGGTGGCGGGCGCACCGGTGGCCGCATACGGCGCGGCAGCCGGCGGTGCGGCCTGTGCGTGCGCCGGGGTCGGAGTCCGTTCGGGAGCCGGCGTCGTACCAAACGTGCGCCAGATCGCGACCGACAGGACAGCCGACAACGCCGCGAAACCCAGCCAGCCCACCGCCGCGTGCTGCCCGGCCAGCGCACTGCCGATCAGCCCCGTCACCACGATGCCGACGCCCGGCCCCGCGTAGATCACCCCGCTCCATTCGGGCGCATGCAGCTCGGCCAGACGCCGCAACCCCCATTGCGACACGAACACGAACGTCCATGCGCTGACGACGCCCGCGACGAAGCGCACGACGAGCCACACCGGCAGCAGGTGGCCGACGCCCATCGCGGCGGTCAGCAGCACGGTCGCGACGAGCCCGAAGCGCACCATCCGCGCCGGCGCGACGCGCAGCGCCGCGCAAGTGACCGCGCCGACGAAGTAGCCCGCGTAATTCGACGATGCGAGCCAGCTGCCGCCCTTCAGCCCGATCGAGCCGTCCGCGAGCATCAACGGCAACAGCGGCGTGAACGCGAAACGGCCGACGCCGAGCACGACGGCCAGGCCGACCATGCAGGCGAGCGCGGCCGCGCGGGCATGGCGGTCGGCCTGGTCGGACGAAAGCACGCGGGCGGCGGCGGTCAGGGCATCGAAGCGGGACATGGCGGCATGGACCGGCGCGTCGCGCGCCGGCCGGATCGGAAATCGGAATGGGCCCATCCTAGCTTGACCAACCGTTCTCGAAAAATGAATAATTAAGAATCGATTCATCCCTAGGAGAGAATCATGGACCTGGCGGCGCTGGCGATTTTCCGGGCGGTCGTGCGCGAAAACGGCGTGACGCGCGCGGCGGCCAAGCTCAATCGCGTGCAGTCGAACGTCACGACGCGCATCAAGCAACTGGAGGAGGAACTCGGCGCGGCGCTATTCGTGCGCGACGGCCGCCGGCTCGTACTGACCCCGGCCGGGCACACGCTGCTGCCATATGCGGAGCGCCTGCTCGCGCTCGCCGACGAGGCGCGCGACGCGGTGCGCGAGGACACGCCGCGCGGCCGGCTGCGGCTCGGCACGATGGAAAGCACGGCCGCGAGCCGGCTGCCGACCCTCCTCGCGCGCTACCACCATGCATGGCCCGACGTGTCGCTCGAACTGCTGACGGGTACGACGGGCTGCCTGATCGACCGCGTGCGCGACTTCGAGATCGACGCCGCGCTGTTCGCGCGCCCGCCCGAGCCGGACACGCTGCCCGACACGTTCGAGACGGTGCCGATCTTCCGCGAGGATCTCGTGCTGCTCACGCCGCGCGGCCATCCGCCGGTGCGCACGCCGCGCGACGTGATCCTGCCCACGCTGATCGCGTTCGAGCGCGGCTGCGCGTATCGCAAGTACGTCGAACGGTGGTACGCGGCGCACGGCGTGAAGCCGGCCCGGGTGCTCGAACTCGGTTCGTATCACGCGATCGTCGCGTGCGTCGCGGCCGGCGCGGGCGTCGCGGTCGCGCCACGTTCGGTGCTCGATCTGCAGCCGGAGACCGGCAACATCGCCGCGCACACGATTCCCGAACTCGAAGGCATCGACACGCTGCTCGGGTGGCGGCGCGGTTATGCGTCGGCGGCGCTCGCCGCGCTGCGCGATGCGCTCACCGACGCCGCGCGGCAGCCTGGGGACATGACGACGCCAACGGTGACCGTGCCGGCCTGACCCGTATGCGCGCGCCGCCGCATCGATCGACGCGCATGGGCTGCACAAACGAAACGACCCGACCGGCGCCTGCCGATCGGGTCGTTTTTCGATTCACGCGATGCCGTCAGGGCGACGGCATCGCATCGGTCGTGCAACGCTCAGGGATCAGAGCCGTTCTTCGACCCAGCCCTTCACGCCGGCCAGCGCGCCCGGCAGGTTCGCCGGCTCGGTGCCGCCCGCCTGCGCCATGTCCGGACGGCCACCGCCCTTGCCGCCCACTTGCTGCGCGACGAAGTTCACGAGCTCGCCGGCCTTGACCTTCTTGCTCGCGTCCGGCGTGACGCCCGCGATCAGGCTCACCTTGCCGCCTTCGACGGCCGCCAGCACGATCGCCGCGCTCTTCAGCTTGTCCTTCAGCTTGTCGACCGTTTCGCGCAGCGTCTTCGCATCGGCGCCGTCGAGCGTCGCGGCCAGCACGTACACGCCCGCCACTTCGACGGCCTGCTGCGCGAGCTCGTCGCCCTGGCTCGACGCGAGCTTCGACTTCAGCGCGCCCAGTTCCTTCTCGAGCGACTTCACCTGCTCCTGCACCTGCGCGATGCGCTGCGTGAGTTCCGACGGCTGCGCCTTCAGCGCGGCCGCGGCTTCGTTCACGCGCGCGTCGAGCTCCTGCACGTAGCGCACCGCGTTGTCGCCGGTGATCGCCTCGACGCGGCGGATACCGGCCGCGACGCCGCCTTCGACGACGATCTTGAACAAGCCGATGTCGCCGGTGCGGTGCACGTGCGTGCCGCCGCACAGTTCGCGCGAGAAGCCGAGGTCGAGCACGCGCACTTCATCGCCGTACTTCTCGCCGAACAGCGCCATCGCGCCGCCCTTCACCGCTTCGTCGTACGGCATCACGCGCACGATGCCCGGCGCGTTGGCCAGGATCTCGTTGTTGACGATCTGCTCGACGCGACGGATTTCGTCGTCGGTCATCGGTGCGTTGTGCGCGAAGTCGAAACGGGTCTTGTCCGCGTCGACGAGCGAACCCTTCTGCTGCACGTGCGCGCCGAGCACCTCGCGCAGCGCCTTGTGCATCAGGTGGGTGGCCGAGTGGTTGCGCTGCGTGCGGGCGCGGCGCTGCGCGTCGATTTCCGCGCGCAGCACGTCGCCGACCTTCAGCGTGCCCTGCTCCAGCGTGCCGTGGTGACCGATCACGTCGGCCTGCACCTTCAGCGTGTCGGCCACCGCGAAGCGCGTCGCGGCGTTCGCGAGCACGCCCTGGTCGCCGACCTGGCCGCCCGATTCCGCGTAGAACGGCGTGTGGTCGAGCACGACGACCGCGTCCTGGCCGGCCTTCACCTCGTTGACGGCCGAACCGTCCACGTACAGCGCGACGACCTTCGCGTCGTCGAACGCGATTTCCTCGTAACCGTGGAAGGTGGTCTTGGCGCCCGAGTATTCGAGGCCCTGCGTCGCCTTGAACTTGCCGGCCGCGCGCGCCTGCTCGCGCTGACGCGCCATCGCGTCGTCGAATGCCGGCTCGTCGACCGTCATCCCGCGCTCGCGGCACACGTCGGCCGTCAGGTCCAGCGGGAAGCCGTACGTGTCGTGCAGCTTGAACGCGAGTTCGCCGTCGAGCACCTTGCCGCCCTTCGCCTCGACCTCTGCCAGCGCTCGTATAACTTCGTATAATGTATGCTATACGAAGTTATTACGATCGACGTACACGTGCACGAAATGCCCCTGCGCGGCGGGCGACGCATCGCCTTGCGCGAACAGCCCGACTTCG
>NZ_BCPP01000737.1:0-3659 GCF_016586125.1 Burkholderia sp. E168m23 | reverse complement strand
AGCGGACCATCATGAACACGTGGATCGACGTGTCGAATGCGCACGGCGTCGTGCTGACCGAGATCGATTACCTGCAGATCGTCGGCCGGTCGTTCGCCGAGGGCCAGGTGATCCTGGCGCGGTTGATCGGCGACCCCGATACGTTCGACGCGGTGCGCATCCGCGTGCGCGAGCAACTCGCCGCCCCCGAACCCCATCCGAAGTTTCCGCTGAAGCCGGGCGCGCTCGAGCTGCTCGAAACGCTCGCGCGGGCGGGCATTCCGTGCGCGGTCGCGTCGTCGTCCGCGGGCGACGTGATCCGCGCGCGGCTCGGCGCGGTCGGCGTGCTGCCGTTCTTCCGTGCGATCGCGGGCGGCGACGAAGTCGCGCGCGGCAAGCCCGACCCGGCCGTCTACCGGCTCGCGGCCGAGCGTCTCGGCGTGCCGGCCCACGCGTGCGTCGCGTTCGAGGACAGCGACTTCGGCGCGCAGTCGGCCGCCAGCGCGGGTGCTGCCGTCGTCACCGTGCCCGACCTGAAGGCGCCGACGCCCGAGATCGTCGCGCTGAGCCTGCACGTGCTCGCGTCGCTCGACGATGCGGTCGCGCTCGTGCCGTCGTGGTTCGGGCTGCAGGGCACGTCGCAGCCCGCGTAGGCCCGCGTAGGCAATACGCCGCGCCATGCAAAACGGGCACCCGAGGGTGCCCGTTTCGTCGTGTCGCCCACTCGAAAGCGGCGCGTCCTTTACCGGTTGCCGGCCGTCTCCGACAGCCGCTTCATCGTCGCGATGCGCGCACCGATCAGGTCGACGCGTCCGTCCTCGCCGACGAGCGGCGCCGTCGCATCGCGGAACGCCACCCACGCGCGCTGCGCGCGCACGAGCGTCGCGGCCGAATGCGCGGGCATCTTGCGGCGCAGCTTCTGGTAATAGCGGTTCAGGTCGAACAGCGCGTGTTCGCACGCGGCGTCCTGCACGCACGGCCGCACGCGGCGGATCGCCGGATCGCGCGACGCATTCGCCGGCTTGGCGCCAGCCGGCGCACCCGCACCACCGCCCTGCGCACCGCTCGTCGCCGCGACCGGCACGGCTGCCGGCGGCGGGGCATAGCGATCGGCCGCCCCGCGCAGCGCCAGCGCGCGATCGCGCACCGGCTGCAGCTGCAGGTCGGCGCTCGACATCGCATATGCGGTGCCGCGCGTCGTGTCGTACACGGCCTTCAGCAGCAGCACTTCGTCCTTGCGCCACGTGAGCCAGCGGCGCTGGCTGTCCTGCCAGCCGCGCTTCGCGTCGGCCGGCGCATCCTTCGACAGGCGCTGGTACGCGCCGTCCATCACTGCCTGCCACTGCTGCTGCGCTTCGCCCATGCACTGGATCTGCCCGGCCGGCGACGACCGGTCGCGCCGCGCGAGGCATTGCCGCATCGCGACATCGATCGGGTCGGCCGCCGCGACTTCCGCGTGGGCGACGCCCGCGCCCGCGAGCCCCGCCAATCCTGCCGTCCAGACGACGAGCGCGGCCAGCGCCGCGCGCATCGTCCGGAATCGTCCGCGCGGCGCCATCAGTCGCGCACGCAGTCGACGAAGTACTCGACGCGGCCGTTCACCTCTTCCGCGACGAGGCCGTGGATGTCGGTGTGGAAGCCCGGGAAACGCTCGTTGAAGTCGCGCGCGAACCGCAGGTAGTTCACGATCGTCTTGTTGAAGCGCTCGCCCGGAATCAGCAGCGGGATGCCCGGCGGATACGGCGTGAGCAGGATGCTCGTCACGCGGCCTTCGAGCTCGTCGAGCGGCACGCGGTCGATCTTGCGGTGCGCGAGCTTCGCGAACGCGTCCGACGGCTTCATCGCCGGCTCCATGTCCGACAGGTACATCTCGGTCGTCAGGCGGGCGATGTCGTTCGCGCGGTACACGTCGTGGATCTGCGTGCACAGGTCGCGCAGGCCGACGCGCTCGTAGCGCGGATGCTGCGCGACGAATTCCGGCAGCACGCGCCACAGCGGCTGGTTGTTGTCGTAGTCGTCCTTGAACTGCTGCAGCTCGGTCACCATCGAGTTCCAGCGGCCCTTCGTGATGCCGATCGTGAACATGATGAAGAACGAGTACAGGCCGGTCTTCTCGACGATGATCCCGTGCTCGGCCAGGTACTTCGTGACGATCGCGGCCGGAATGCCGGTCTCGCCGAACTCGCCGTCGACGTCGAGCCCCGGCGTGATGATCGTCGCCTTGATCGGGTCGAGCATGTTGAAGCCTTCCGCGAGCGGGCCGAAGCCGTGCCAGTGGTCGTTCGGCTTCAGCATCCAGTCCTCGCGCGAACCGATGCCTTCCTCGGACAGGTTGTCCGGGCCCCACACGCTGAAGAACCAGTCGTCGCCGTACTCGGCGTCGACCTTGCGCATCGCGCGGCGGAAGTCGATCGCCTCGGCGATCGATTCCTCGACGAGCGCGGTGCCGCCCGGCGGCTCCATCATCGCGGCCGCGACGTCGCACGACGCGATGATCGCGTACTGCGGGCTCGTCGACGTGTGCATCAGGTACGCCTCGTTGAAGCGGTGCTTGTCGAACGTGCGGTTCTCCGAATCCTGCACGACGATCTGCGACGCCTGCGAGATGCCCGCGAGCAGCTTGTGCGTCGAGTGGGTCGCGAACACGAGCGCGCCCGTGCGCGGACGGCCGTCGCCGATCGCGTGCATGTCGCGGTAGAAATCGTGGAACGTCGCGTGCGGCAGCCATGCTTCGTCGAAGTGCAGCGTGTCGAGCAGATCGCCGAGCAGGTCCTTGATCATCTCGACGTTGTACACCACGCCGTCGTACGTGCTCTGCGTGATCGTCAGGATGCGCGGCTTCATGTCCGGGTTCTGGCGCATCGCCTCGCGCGCGAACGGGTTCGCCTCGATCTTCCTGCGGATGTTCTCCGGCTTGAATTCGTCGCGCGGGATCGGCCCGATGATGCCGAAATGGTTGCGCGTCGGCGTGAGGAACACCGGAATCGCGCCCGTCATCGTGATCGCGTGCAGGATCGACTTGTGGCAGTTGCGGTCGACCAGCACGATGTCGCCCGGTGCGACCGTCGCGTGCCAGACGATCTTGTTCGACGTCGACGTGCCGTTGGTCACGAAGAACAGGTGATCGGCGCTGAAGATGCGCGCCGCATTGCGCTCGGACGCCGCCACCGGGCCGGTGTGGTCGAGCAGCTGGCCGAGTTCGTCCACCGCGTTGCAGACGTCCGCGCGCAGCATGTTCTCGCCGAAGAACTGGTGGAACATCTGGCCGAGCGGGTTCTTCAGGAACGCGACGCCGCCCGAGTGGCCCGGGCAGTGCCACGAGTACGAGCCTTCGTCCGCGTACTTGACGAGTTCCTTGAAGAACGGCGGCGCGAGCGAGTCGAGATAGACCTTCGCTTCACGGATGATGTGGCGCGCGACGAACTCCGGCGTGTCCTCGAACATGTGGATGAAGCCGTGCAGCTCGCGCAGGATGTCGTTCGGCAGATGGCGCGACGTGCGCGTCTCGCCGTACAGGAAGATCGGGATGTCCGCGTTGCGGCGGCGCACTTCGGTGACGAACGCGCGCAGCTCGATGATCGCGGTCGCGAGCTCGGGCAGCTCGCCGTCCGGGCCGGTTTCGCCGAGCATGAGTTCGTCGTCGTCGATCGACAGGATGAAGCACGACGCGCGGCTCGATT
>NZ_BCPP01000736.1:0-3661 GCF_016586125.1 Burkholderia sp. E168m23 | reverse complement strand
GAAGCTCGGTGTGACGCTCGGCACCAACTACGATCAGATGGCGCGCACCGTGCCGGGCATCGAGGTGCAGACGTATCCGGGCGCGCCGGAGAAGCTGCGCGACCTCGCTGCGGGCCGGATCGAGGCGACGCTCGACGACCGCCTGATGCTGCCGTACATGATCAAGACGTCGAACCTGCCGCTGCGCGCGGGGGCGGTGCTGAACGGCGGCAAGCAGGAAATGGCGATCCCGTTCCGCAAGGGCAATCCGAAGTTCGAGAAGGCGATCAACGATGCGCTCGAGTCGCTGCGCAAGGACGGCACGCTGAAGAAGATCTCGACGCACTGGTTCGGCAGCGACGTGACGGTGCCGGTCGCGCAGTAAGCGGTTCGGCGCGTGTTCAATGCGTCACGTTTTCGCTGCGGCGAAGGCGTGACGCGCAGCTGTAGCGTTCGCCTCGCCTTCTTCCCTTCTTCCCCTTTTCCTTTTTCCGTCAGGCCGCCTCGTCGAAGCGGGAAAGCAGCATCTGGCCGATCGGCGTCAGCGCCGGACGCGCCGCTACCGCATTCACGCGGACCTGCGTATCGTCGACCAGCCGCTTTTCCACGAGCACGGCAAAGGCCGGGTTCGCGAGGTCGACACTGTCGGGCGCACGTGCAATGCGCAGCAGCATCGAGAATTCATGCGGGCTCAGCATGGTTCGTGTCTCCTGATCGCACGCGATGCAGTTTGATCGGCGTCGATCGCGTTTTCGAATGGAATGGATGCGAGGCAGCAGCCAATGCGCTGGCGGGAGCGAGAATCCCGGGTGAGCCTGCGCGACGCGGGCACGGCGTCGGACGCGGTCACGTACACCCCGATCGCGACAATGCTGCCGCGACGGGAGCGTGCAACGTTAGCGGCGCAGCGTGACGCGGGTGTGACGAGAAAAGGGGGATGGCGATGGTGCTCGCCGCCATCGCGGCGCGCGACTCCATGAACGAAAAAAGGGTTACGGAAAACTCCGTAACCCTTTTTCGGATTTGGTGCCGGCTGCAGGACTCGAACCCGCCACCTGATGATTACAAATCAACTGCTCTACCAGATGAGCTAAGCCGGCGTAGCGCGAGATTCTACCTCATTTCACGATCTTGAGGCGAGGTCTGCTGCCGCCTTTCGAGCCGTCGCCGTCGGTTTTCGGCGGTTCGTCGGCCCCTTCGGACGGTTCCTCGTTCGCGCCGCTGTCGGCGACCGGCGCCAACGGCGATACGGACTCGTCGCGCTGCGCGTCGTCGGCCGGCGCGGCGTCATCGTCGAACGCGCCCGAATCCTCGCCTTCGCCCGCGACCGCATCGACCTGGAATGCCATGCCCTGCCCGTTCTCGCGCGCATAGATCGCGAGCACGTTGGCCACCGGAATCTCGATCTTGTGCGCCTTCCCGGAGAACCGGGCCGTGAACTCGATCCACTCGTTGCCCATCTGCAACTGGCTCGTCGCCTCGAAGCTGATGTTGAGCACGATCTCGCCGTCACGCACGAACTGACGCGGCACGCGCGTCGAGTTGTCGACCCTCACCGCGATATGCGGCGTGTAACCGTTATCGGTGCACCACTCGTACAACGCGCGCAGCAGATAAGGCTTCGTTGAAATCTCTTGCATCACAATCCTCGAACCCGGAGCGGGCGCGCGGCACGCCGCGCCACCCGCTCCGTCATGCCTTCATTGCAACATTAACGACGCATGACCTTTTCGGACGGCGTCAGTGCTTCGATGTAGGCCGGACGGCTGAAGATCCGTTCGGCGTACTTCATCAGCGGCGCGGCGTTCTTCGACAGCTCGATGCCGTAGTGATCCAGGCGCCACAGCAGCGGTGCGATCGCGACGTCGAGCATCGAGAACTCTTCGCCGAGCATGTACTTGTTCTTCACGAAGATCGGCGCGAGCTGCGTCAGGCGATCGCGGATCGCGAGGCGTGCCTTCTCGTGATTCTTCTCCGCCGCCTTGCCCTTCTCGTTCTCGAGCGTGCTGACGTGGACGAACAGCTCCTTCTCGAAGTTGAGCAGGAACAGGCGCGCACGGGCGCGCTGCACCGGGTCGGCCGGCATCAGTTGCGGATGCGGGAAGCGCTCGTCGATGTACTCGTTGATGATGTTCGATTCGTACAGGATCAGGTCGCGCTCGACCAGGATCGGCACCTGACCGTACGGGTTCATCACCGAAATGTCTTCCGGCTTGTTGAACAGGTCGACGTCGCGGATTTCGAAGTCCATGCCCTTCTCGAACAGCACCAGCCGGCAACGCTGGGAGAACGGGCAAGTTGTGCCGGAATACAGAACCATCATATTTGCGTTTCCTCAAAAAAGCCGAGGGCCGGCACGCGGCGAAACCCCTTTCACGAGTTCCGCCTTGCGCCGGCCCCACGCCGGTCAGGCGTGTTTACTTGATATCTTTCCAGTACGCGGCATTCAGCCGCCAGGCCAGGAAAGTCAGGACACCGAGAAAGATCAGCACCCACACGCCGAGGCGCTTGCGGGTCTGCTGGGCCGGCTCGGACATCCATGTCATATAGGCCACCAGGTCGGCCACCGCAGCATCGTAGTCGGGCGACGAGAGCGTGCCCGGCGTGACCTGCTGGAAGCCGACGAGCACGTGGGCCTTCTCGCCCGTCTCCTCGTCCGTCTTGTCTTCGAATTTGGCAACGCGCTGCCCCTGCAGCTGCCACAACACATGGGGCATGCCGACGTTCTCGAACACCGCGTTGTTCCAGCCGGTCGGCCGCGTATCGTCGCGGTAGAAGCTCCGCAGATACGTGTACAGCCAGTCGCGGCCGCGCGCACGCTCCTCGACCGACAAGTCGGGCGGCGTGGTGCCGAGCCAGTTCTTCGCGTCGTCGGGCCGCATCGCGACGGACATCGTGTTCCCGACCTTGTCGGTCGTGAACAGGAGATTCGTTTCGATCTCCTTCTGGGATATGCCCAGATCCGTCAGACGGTTGTAGCGCATCAGGTTCGCGCTGTGGCAGTTCAGGCAATAGTTTACAAACAATTGCGCGCCGTGCTGAAGCGAAACGAGATTTTCCGTGTTATCGGGCGCCCGGTCGAGCGGAAAATTACCCTCCGCCCGCACGGCCGGCGCCGCCAGCAGCGCACAGGCGGTCGCCCCGATCAACGCGAGTGTCGAAAGCAGTTTCTTCATGTCGTTCTCTCCTCGCTCACGTTAATGGGGCTTGAAGCGCACCCGTTCCGGCGGCTGCTTGAACGTGCCAAGCGGCGTCCAGACGGGCATGCCGAGGAAGAACGCGAAGTAGATCAGCGCGCAGGCCTGCGCGATCAGCGTCGCCGCCGGCGACGGCGGCCGCGTGCCGAGGAACGCGAGGGTCAGGAACGCCGCGACGAAGATCCCGAGGAACACCTTGTGGAACAGCGGCCGGTAGCGGATCGACTTCACCGGGCTGCGGTCGAGCCACGGCAGGAAGAACAGCGAGATCACCGCCGAGCCCATCACGACGACGCCCCAGAACTTCGACTCCGTCAGGTACATGAACACGACGATCGCCGCAGCCAGCACCGGCAGCCCGACTTTCCACTTGCCGCGCGCACGGATCAGTGCGAGCACGCCGAGCAGCGCGATCACGATCATCAGCACGATCTTGAACGGATCGGTGGTCGCGCGCAGCATCGCGTAGAACGCGGTGAAGTACC
>NZ_BCPP01000735.1:0-3665 GCF_016586125.1 Burkholderia sp. E168m23 | reverse complement strand
GCCGCACGACCCCGACATCACGGCGTTGGTGCGCGCATGCGACGTGCACGACGTGCCGGTCGCGACCAACGTCGCGACCGCGCGGATGCTGCTCGACGATCTGGCGCGGAACATGCAGGACGTTTGCTAGGCGCGGGCATCGGCCGATTGTCCCTGCCGGCGGCAGGGCCATGCACGAACGGTGCCGACGCGCGAGAATCGTGCGTCGCCACGCGCGCCTGCCGGCACTCGCACGAATCGGTGCGGCGCGCGCATCGGCGCCCCGGATTTCCCTGACTGACAGACAGAAGAGGAGCAAAACGATGCCGAAAGCAATCCGTTACGACCAGCCGGGCGGCCCGGACGTGATGAAGTGGGTCGATGTCGAGGTCGGCGCGCCGAAGGCGGGCGAAGTCCGCATCCGGCAGCACGCGGTCGGGCTCAACTACATCGACGTGTATTTCCGCACGGGCCTGTATCCGCAACAGCTGCCGGCCGGCCTCGGGATGGAGGCGGCGGGCGAGGTGACGGCCGTCGGCGACGGCGTGACCGCGTTCAAGGCCGGCGACCGTGTCGCCTACGTCGGCCAGCCGCCCGGCGCGTATGCGCAGGAGCGCGTGATGCCGGCCGAGCGCGTCGTGAAGCTGCCGGACGGCATCAGCTACGACGACGCGGCATCGGTGATGCTGCAGGGCCTGACCGCGCACTATCTGCTGCGCCGCACGTACCCGGTGAAGGCCGGCGACACGATCCTGATCCATGCGGCGGCCGGCGGCGTGGGCTTGCTCGTGTGCCAGTGGGCAAAGGCGCTCGGCGCGACCGTGATCGGTACGGTCGGCTCCGACGAGAAGGCCGAGCTCGCGAAGGCGCACGGCTGCGATCATCCGATCGTCTACACGCGCGAGAACTTCACGCAGCGCGTGAAAGAGATCACGAACGGCGCGGGCGTGCCGGTCGTCTACGATTCGATCGGCAAGGACACCTATATCGGCTCGCTCGACAGCCTCGCGCCGCTCGGCTACTTCGTCAGCTTCGGCAATGCGTCGGGGCCGCTGCCGCCGATCGACTCGAAGGAATTCTCGTCGCGCGGCTCGCTGTTCTTCACGCGACCGACGCTGTTCTCGTACATCGCGAAGCGCGCCGATCTCGAAGCCGCGGCCGCCGAGCTGTTCGACGTGATCCTGTCGGGCAAGGTGAAGACGAGCATCAACCAGCGCTATCCGCTTGCCGAAGTCGGCCGCGCGCATGCCGATCTCGAAGCACGCAAGACCACCGGCTCGACGATCCTGGTTCCCTGACGCATCCTTTCTCGTGCCGGCGTCACGCCGGCACATCCCGGGCGGCGCCGGCGGGCCGCCCGTCCTGCCTCCTGTCTTCCGGCCTGTCCGACGTCCCGTCCACTGTTCCCGCTGTACGCGTTTACGCGTTTTTTACACCCGCCCCGATACCTTTGACCCGCCCTTTACGCGCGTTCCCATAAGGTTCTAGTCGTCCGATTTCGACGACGGAGAACAAAAAATGGATGGGGTTTTCATCGGCGCACTGGTGCTCTTCACCGCGCTGATCCTCGGTTTGCTTGCCGGTTGCGACAAGCTCGTGCAATACGGTCGCGGGGGGCGGGCATGACCTGGATGCTTTGGCTGGCGGGCGCCTCGACGGCCCTGCTGTTCGCGTATCTCGTCTTTGCGCTGCTGCGCGCGGAGGACATCGAATGAACGCGAACAACCTGTTGCAGATGGGGCTGTTCATCGTCGTGCTGCTGGCGGCGGCCGTACCGGTCGCGCGCTACCTGAGCGCGGTGATGGACGGCAGCTCGCGCGTCGTGCGCGTGTTCGGGCCGCTCGAACGCGCGCTGTACCGCATCGCCGGCGTCGACGCGGGCACCGAAATGAACTGGAAGCAGTACACGGTCGCGACGATTGCATTCAACGCGCTCGGCGTGCTGTTCCTTTATGCGCTGCTGCGCCTGCAGGGCTTCCTGCCCGGCAACCCGCAGCAGTTCGGCGCGATGACGCCCGACGGCGCGTTCAACACGGCCGTCAGTTTCGTCGCCAACACGAACTGGCAGGACTACACGCCCGAGCAGACCGTCAGCTATCTGTCGCAGATGCTCGGCCTGACGGTGCAGAACTTCCTGTCGGCGGCGACCGGCATCGTCGTCGTGATCGCGCTGATCCGCGGCTTCGCGCGCCACACCGCGCAGACGATCGGCAACTTCTGGGTCGATCTCACGCGCGTGACGCTGTACGTGCTCGTGCCGATGGCGGCGCTCGTCGCCGCGCTGCTGATGAGCCAGGGCGTGCTGCAGAACATGAAGGCGTACCAGGACGTGCCGGTGTTGCAGGCGAGCACGTATGCGGCGCCGAAGCTCGACGCGCAGGGCAACCCGGTGAAGGACGACAAGGGTAACGCCGTCACGGTGCCGACCCCGCTCACGAAGCAGACGCTCGCGATGGGGCCGGTAGCTTCCCAGGAAGCGATCAAGATGCTCGGCACCAACGGCGGCGGCTTCTTCAACGCGAACTCCGCGCACCCGTACGAGAACCCGACGCCGTTCGCGAACTTCATCGAGATCTTCGCGATCCTGATCATCCCGGCCGCGCTGTGCCTGGTATTCGGCCGCATGATCGGCGACCGCCGGCAGGGCATCGCGGTGCTCGCGGCGATGACGGTCGCGTTCGCGGTCGCGACCGGCGTCGAGGTGAGCGCCGAGCAGGCCGGCAACCCGACGCTCGCCGCGCTGCACGTCGACCAGTCGGCCGGCGCGCTGCAGCCGGGCGGCAACATGGAGGGCAAAGAAACCCGCTTCGGGATCGCGCAGACCGGCATCTTCACGGTCGCGACGACGGCCGCGTCGTGCGGTGCGGTCGACGCGATGCACGATTCGCTGACGCCGGTCGGCGGCCTCGTGCCGATGCTGCTGATGCAGCTCGGCGAGGTGGTCTTCGGCGGGGTCGGCTCGGGCCTCTACGGGATGCTCGTGTTCGCGCTGCTCGCGGTGTTCGTCGCCGGCCTGATGATCGGCCGCACGCCGGAATACGTCGGCAAGAAGATCGAATCGTACGAGATGAAGATGGTGTCGATCGTCGTGCTGCTCACGCCGCTGCTCGTGCTGGTCGGCACGTCGATCGCGGTGCTGGCGGACGCGGGCAAGGCCGGCATCGCGAACCCGGGCCCGCACGGCTTCTCGGAAATCCTCTATGCGTTCAGCTCGGCCGCGAACAACAACGGCAGCGCGTTCGCGGGCCTGACGGTCGGCACGCCGTTCTACAACTGGATGACCGCGATCGCGATGTGGTTCGGCCGCTTCGGCACGATCGTGCCGGTGCTGGCGATCGCAGGCTCGCTCGCCGCGAAGAAGCGCATCGCGGTGACGAGCGGCACGCTGCCGACCCACGGCCCGCTGTTCGTCGTGCTGCTGCTCGGCACCGTGCTGCTGGTGGGCGCGCTGACCTACGTGCCGGCGCTCGCGCTCGGCCCGGGTGTCGAGCACCTGATGATGTGGCTGGGCGCGTGACGCGCGCCCGCATGGCGACACATTGAAAAGACTGAAGAGCTTGAAGAGATCGCAATGACTCAACATTCCGCAACACGGTCCATGTTCGATCCGGCGCTGCTGCGCCCGGCGATCGTGGATTCGTTCAAGAAACTCACGCCGCGCACGCAGTTCCGCAACCCGGTGATGT
>NZ_BCPP01000734.1:0-3681 GCF_016586125.1 Burkholderia sp. E168m23 | reverse complement strand
GGCGGCGCCGGAGGCGGCGGCCGCCACTTGGCTCACTCCATCATCGGCTCCGCTTCCTTCGCGGTCCAGCTCACGCTGGAAATGCTTTTCTCCATGCTCATCCGGCTCGCGATCTGCTCGAGCTTCTGCTGATCCTTCGGATGCAGCTTCAACGTCGCGGTGACCTTCAGCCGGTCCGGCTGGTCGGGCACGTCCTCGCTCGTGAGGCTCTGGAACGACAGCGGCTTCGCATACATCGCGTTCGACAGCAGCGTGCGGATGTGCACTTCGTCGGCGGCAAGGCAGATCACGGTGATCTGGTATTCGCGCACGAGATCGGCATTGGAGACGGGCGTCGCGTTGATGGCCTGGCTGACGCCGCGCAGCACCGTATTGGTAAGCAGCACGACGCCGGTGCCGGCGAGCGCGGGCACGTAGTGGCCGGAGCCGGCCAGTACGCCGACGGCGGCCGAGCACCACAGCGTGGCGGCCGTGTTGATGCCCTGAATCGAGCCCTTGTCGCGCATGATCACGCCGCCGCCGAGAAAGCCGACGCCCGACACGACATACGCGGCGATCTGCGTGACGCCCGCGACGCCGTTGCCGGTCAGCACGCCGAGCGTGACGAACAGGCACGCGCCGCTCGCGACGAGCGTGATGGTGCGCAGGCCGGCCGTGCGCTGGCGCATCTGGCGCTCGAGGCCGATGGCGACGCCGCAGGCGAACGCGGTGAAAAGGCGAAGTGCGAAATCGAAAGTCATGGTTGTCCTGCCGTGCAAGAAGCGCATGCCGGCACGCGCCGCCGCGGCGCAAGGCCGAAGGCGACGCGGCGCGAGCCCTCATCGCGCGGTACTGTACCGCGCGAATGCGTCATTCAGTGTGAAACGGGGGAGCGTGCGGCTCGCGGAACGCGAGCCGTGGCAGGAGAACTGCAGCGGACAGGCGTTCAGGCGGCAAGCGGCGCACGCAACGGAGTGCTGCAACTGTCCACGATGGTTCCTGAAGGAAGAATGGGCGGCATTCTAGTGGGCGGCGCGCGCTGGCGTCAACCGCGTTGCGGCCGGCGCTACTGCGCCGAGCCGATCGTCCCGGTCGCGAGTGCGAGCGCGGCCGCGGCTGACAATGCGCCGGCATAGCTGTCGACCTCCGCGTTGCGCGCGGCGAGCAACTGGCTTTGCGCGATCGTCGCGTCGGTGACCGAGCCGACGCCGTTCCGGTACGCGGTCAGCGCCGCGTCGTAGCTCGTTTGCGCGGCATCGACGAGCGCCTTCGCGGCGTCGTGCGACGCCAGGCTCGTCTGCACCGCGTTCTGCGCGGCGACGACCTGGCGTACCGCTTCCTCCTTGGTCCGCGTGAGGCGGGCGGATGCGCTTTCCGCGTCGTTGCGTGCCTGCATCAGCACGGCCGAGCGCAGGCCGCCGTCGTACAGCGGGATCGTCACGCCGAGGAATACGCCGCCGCCGTAGCGGCTGCCGTTCAGGTTGACGGTCGGCGCCTGGTCGCCGATCGCCGGCAGCGCGGAGATGGACGTACCGCCGCTCGCATACGACGTCGACGCGGACAGGAAGATCTTCGGCATGAACGCGGCTTGAGCCGCCTTGATCTTCGCGCGGTTGGCCTTTTCGACCGCGAACGCGCCCTGCAGGTCGGGGCGGCGCGCGATCGCGTCCGACACGATCGTGTCGACCGACGAACCGAGCGCGGGCGGCAGCGGCCGCTTCGGCAGCGCGGCGATGGTCGGCTTCGACAGCGGCGAGATGCCGAGCGCGGAGACGAGGGCGAGGTAACTGTCGCTCTCGGCGCCGTTCGCCTGCACGAGCGCGAGGTTCGCCTGCGCGCGGTTCTGCGTCGCCTGCGCGAGTTCGACGACCGTGCCGACGCCGTGCTTGAGCCGTGCGCGGGACGCCGCGAGGATCGCATCGGCGTTCGTGAGGCCCTGTTGCGCGCTGAGCGCGTGCGAGCGGGCGGCTTCGTAGCGGTAGTACGAGACCGTCACGTCGTGGATCACCTGCTGGTGCACGGCCGTGAACGCGACGTTCGACGCGATCGATGCCTGTTCGGCCGCTTCGACGCGCGCCGCGCGGCCGCCGAAATCGAACAGCAGCCATTGCAGCGACAGCGCCGAAATCGTGCCGTGCGCGGTGGTGTTGCTCGATGAATCACCGAGGATCGTCGACGTCGAGCCGTGGTTCGCCTGGTACGCACCCATCGCCGTCGCCGACAGGCGCGGGAGATAGGCGGACTTGGCGAGGCCCACCGCGAGCGCCGCGTTGCGCGCGTCGTTCCATGCGATGCGGGTCAGCGGATTGGCCGATTCGGCCAGATCGATCAGCTCGGGCAGCGTGTACGCATGTGCGGCATCGAGCGCGGCCGGCGCCGAAACCGACGCGAGTGCCGGCGAGGCAGGCAGCGTGTAGTCATGCGCACCTTGCGCGGATGCGCGCGGCGGCGCCGCCACGATGTCGCCCGCGGCGGACGTTTGCGGCTGCCACGGGCGGTCGGACGCCTCCGGCGCCAGATCGATCGACGACGTCGCGCAGCCGGCCAGCGCGACGGCGGTCGCGAGCACGGTGGCGGCGATCGCGGCGGCCGGCGGTTCAGGTAGGCGCATGAGGGGCAGGCTCCTTCGGTGTGGCTTGACGGGCGGCGTCGGCGATCTGCGCGAGCCGCGTGTCGATGAGGTTCAGCAGCGCATCGCGCGCGGGGTCGGTGGGGGCGGCGCTCGACGGTGGTGTCGGAGCGGGCGTGCGGGGCACGGTGTCGCCATTGCCCGGTTCGGTCACGCGCGCGAGTTGCGCGTCGATTGCCGCGTCGCCCGGCTTGCGTTCGGCGAGCAGGAACAGCGGACCTTCGATCGCGCCGAGTTCCGCGAGCGCGCGCCGCCGGGTGGCGAGCCACGTCGCGGCCGGCCGCACCCACGACGGCTCGTAATGGACCAGGCCAAGCTCCTGCGAGATCGCGCCGTGTCGGGCGAACGCTTCGGCCGCGAGCGCGCGCCGCTCGGCCGGCTGCGCGATCTGCGCGATGCGTCGCCACTGGTCGAGCAGCGCGGCGAACGCGACGTCGATCTGCTTGCCGATGCTGACCGGCCAGATGCGTGTGAACACCAGATACACGACGACGTTGCCGAGCAGGATGCCGATCGTGCGGTCGCGCGCGATCGTCAGGTCGAAGCCGGGGCCGGCGCCCTGGATCACGCACAGGAAAAACGCGAAGGCGACCTGGAAGCCCGCGTACGCGATGCGCGGCGATCCGAAGGCGATCCACGCGGACAGCCACGCGCCGGCGAACACCAGCGCCATCAGGTGGCCGACCGACGACAGCGCCGGCACGACGAACACGAGCGCGGCGGTGCCGAGCAATGCGCCGATGATGCAGCCGAAGATCCGCAGCGTGAGCTTCTCGACCGTTTCGGCCGTCGAGCCGAGCGACACGATGTAGCAGGTGACGACGCAGGTATGAATGCCCGACCAGTCGAGCTGCGAGTACAGCAGATAGCAGAAGATCGCCGCGGCAGTCGTCTTCAGCGCATAGCGGATGTGGTCGGGATTGGTGCGTGCGTCGGGCAGGAAGAAGCCGCCGTGTGGTGCCGGTGCCGGCGCGGCGGCGGGTGCTTCGGGCGTGGCGGCAGCGGCGGCGGGCGTTGCGTTGGCCGAAGCCTCCGCCGTTGCATCGACCGTAGGCGCTGTCGCGCCCGGCTCC
>NZ_BCPP01000733.1:0-3692 GCF_016586125.1 Burkholderia sp. E168m23 | reverse complement strand
CCAGCATCACCGCGAACGGAATCGACCAGCTCTCGTAGAGCGCCGCGAGCGCGAGGAACACGACGAGCACCGACAGCGCGAACAGCATCGGCGCCTGCGCGCCCGACAGCCGCTCCTCGAACGACTGCCCCGACCACGCATAGCCGATGCCGGCCGGCAGCTTCGCGGCGATCCGCTCGATCGCGCTCATCGCCTCGCCGCTGCTGTGGCCGGCCGCGGCCGAGCCGTTGATCGTGAACGACGGATAGCCGTTGTAGCGCGTGAGCTGCGGCGGCCCGAGCGTCCAGTGCAGCGTCGTGAACGCCGCGAGCGGCACCATCTCGCCGCGCGCGTTGCGCACGCGCAGCTTCTTCACGTCGTCCGGATCAAGCCGGTGCCGCCCGTCGGCCTGCACCATCACGCGCCGCACCTGCGTGCCGTGCATGAAGTCGCCGATATAGTCGGAGCCGAACATCACCGCGAGCGTCGTGTTGATCTCGTCCATCGACACGCCGAGCGCGGACGCCTTCGCGCGATCGATGTCGAGCTTCAGTTGCGGCGCGTCCTGCGTGCCCGCGAACATCAGGTCGGTGAGCGCGCGATCCTTGCCGCCCGCCGCGAGCAGTTGCTCGCGCGCGGCGCTGAACGTCGCGTAGTCGAGCCCGCCGCGGTTCTGCAGCCGGAAGTCGAAGCCGCTCGACGAACCGAGATCGGGCAGCGCCGGCGAGTTCATCGCGAACACCGTCGTGTTCGGCGTGCCCGCGAAGCGCTCGTTGATGCGCGCGACGATCGACTGCACGTGATCGCGCGTGGCCTTGCGTTCCTTCCAGTTCTTCAGCGTGACGAAGATCATCCCGCCGTTCGGCCCTTCGCCGTACAGGTTGAAGCCGCCGAGCGCATACGTATAGGCGGTCGGCTCGTCGCGACGGATGGCCGACTCGACCGCGCGCACGCTCTGCATCGTCTCCGCGAGCGGCGTGCCTTGCGGGCGAATCACCATCACCATGAAGTTGCCCTGGTCCTCGTCCGGCAGGAACGCGGTCGGCAGTTGCGTGAGCATCAGCGCGGCCGCCGCGGTCAGCGCGCCGTACACGACGAGCCAGCGCACCGGCTTCTTCAGCATCGCGCCGACCCGCGTCGCGTAGCGCTGCGTCGCCCGCGCGACGAAGCGGTTGAACCCGCCGAAGAAGCCGCGCTTCTCGTGATGGTCGCCCGACACCGGCTTGAGCAGCGTCGCGCACAGCGCGGGCGTCAGCGACAGCGCGAGGAACGCCGAGAAGCCGATCGACACCGCGAGCGACAGCGCGAACTGCCGGTAGATGTTGCCCACCGCGCCGCCGAAGAACGCCATCGGCACGAACACCGACGTCAGCACCACGGTGATCCCGACGATCGCGCCGCTGATCTGCTTCATCGCCTTGACGGTCGCGTCGTATGGCGCGAGCCCTTCCTCGACCATCAGCCGCTCGACGTTCTCGACGACGACGATCGCGTCGTCGACGAGGATGCCGATCGCGAGCACCATCCCGAACATCGTCAGCACGTTGATCGAGAAGCCGGCCGCATACATCACGCCGAACGTGCCCGCGAGCGCGACCGGCACGACGAGCGTCGGAATCAGCGTCGCGCGCAGGTTCTGCATGAACAGGAACATCACGAGGAACACCAGCACGCCGGCCTCGATCAGCGTCGTGACGACCTTGTTCATCGACACGCGCACGAACGACGACGTCTCGTACGGGATCTGGTATTTCACGCCGGGCGGGAAGTACCTGGACAACTCGTCCATCGTCGCGCGCACGCGCTTCTCGGTGGACACCGCGTTCGAGCCCGGCGCGAGCTTGATGCCCATCCCGGTCGCGACCTTGCCGTTCACGTACGACGGATAGTTGTAGTCGTTGCCGCCGAACTCGATGCGCGCGACGTCGCGCAGGAACAATGCGGAGCCGTCGGGTTGCGCACGCAGCGCGATCGCCCCGAAATCGGCCGGCGTCTTCAGCGGTGCGTCCGCGAACACCGTCGCCGCGATCGGCGCGCTGTCCGGCACCGCGCTGCGGCCGATGTCGCCTATCGTCACGCGCGCGTTGTGCGCACGCACGGCCGATGCGATGTCCGACGCGGTGAGGCCGTGCCCGGCCAGCTTCACGGGGTCCGGCCAGATCCGCATCGCATATTCGGCGCCCCAGAACTGCACCTTGCCGACACCCTCGACGCGGCGCAGCGCCTGCACCACGTTCGCCGACGCGTATTCGCCGAGCTGCACGTCGGTCATCCGGCCGTCGTCGGAGGTCAGCGACACGACGAGCTGGATGTTGTCGGCGGCCTTCTCGACCTGGATGCCGTCGCGGCGCACCGGCTCGGGCAGGCGCGCATCGACCGTCTTCAGCCGGTTCTGCACTTCGACGGCCGCGAGATCGGCGTTCACGCCCTGCTTGAACGTCAGGTACAGCGATGCAGCCCCCGCGCTGCTCGTCGCGGACGTATACAGCAGCCCCGGCGCGCCGTTCATCTCGCGCTCGATCAGCGCGGTCACCGATTCCTCGACGACTTGCGCGGACGCGCCCGGATACGTCGCATAGATGCTGACGACGGGCGGCGCGATGTCCGGGTACTGCGCGACGGGCAGCGCGCGGATCGCGAACAGGCCGCCCAGCATGATGAAGATGGCGATCACCCACGCGAAGACGGGGCGATCGATGAAGAAACGTGCCATGTTGGTTTGAACCGGTCAGGTTTGACGGGCGGCCGCCTGCGAAGCGGCCGCTGCCGGCGCCGCCTTCGACGGCGGCGCTTTTTCGACGGGCTTGACGGCCGTATCGGGCGCGAACTGCGCGGCGTCGTCGACGATCACGCGCTCGCCGCCCGCGAGGCCGCGCGTGATGCGCCAGTCACGGCCGCTCATCTGGTCGGCCGTGACCTCGACGTCCTTGACCTTGCCGTTCGCGCCGACGACCCGCACCGACGTCCGGTCGGCGGTGCGCAGCAGCGCGTCGCGCGGCACCAGGATCGCCCGCTGGTCGACCGCCGTGTCGAGCGCGATCCGCACGTACGCGCCCGGCAGCAGCTCGCGCTCCGGATTGGGGAACAGCGCGCGCATCGCGACGGTGTCGGTGGTCGGATCGACCGCGAGATCGCTGAACAGCAGCTTGCCCTTCAGCGGATACGCGGTGCCGTCGGCGCGCAGCAGCGTCACCGCGACGTCGTGCTGCGCGATGCCCGTCGCGCGCCCGCTCTTCACCGCGCGACGCAAGGCGTCGACGTCGGCGGCCGGCTGCGAGAAGTTCACGTAGATCGGATCGAGCTGCTCGACGGTCGTGAGCGGCGTCGCCTGGTCCTGGCCGACGAGCGCGCCCTCGGTCACGAGCGCGCGCCGTGCGCGGCCCGCGATCGGCGCGGTGACGGTCGCGTAATCGAGCTGCAACTGCGCGCGCGCGAGTTCGGCCTTCGCGGATGCCACCTCGGCCTTCGCCTGCGTATCGGCCGCGACGGCTTCGGTATGGTCGCGCTCGCTCACCGCGCGGTCGCGCACGAGATCGTCGTAACGGCGGCGCTTGTCGGTCGCCGCGAGCGCGGCGGCCTGCGCCTTCGCGAGCGCGCCCTGCGCGGCGTCGCGTGCGGCCTTCAGCGGCGCAGGATCGATGCGGAACAGCACCGCGCCCTGCTTCACTTCCTGGCCTTCCTCGTAGGTGCGTGCGATGACGATGCCCGCGACC
>NZ_BCPP01000732.1:0-3694 GCF_016586125.1 Burkholderia sp. E168m23 | reverse complement strand
CGCCGCGACCTCGTTCGTAGCGGTGACGTCGAGCCGCCGCGTGACCAGCCGGCCGCCCGCGCGTTCGGCGTCGGCCTCGAGCCGCACCAGCGCGGCTTCGTTGATGTCGGTCGCCAGCACGTCGGCGCCCTCGCTCGCGAACCGCAGCGCGGTCGCGCGGCCGATGCCCTGCCCGGCCGCCGTCACCAGCGCGCGTTTGCCCTGCAATCTCATGAGCATCTCTCCGAAAAAGCCGGCCGCCAGTCGGCCGATTGGCACAAAGGACTAAAGGTCCAACCAATCATAGGAAGGGATCGCCCGTTTGTCACGAAATCGCGATTCAGTATTTACCCGGGGCGGATCAATCCGTCCGGCACGCAAGAATGCGGCGGGCGAGTGGCGTTGAAGTCCGGCCTCTCGATTCGCGCAAACCCGGTACCGGCGGGCCTTCCAGCCGACTCTTCACCGACGTTCGGGACGACGGCCGCGCCAAACTGACAAAAAAGTCATGTTCGCGTCAGGGTGCCAACGGGTGGCGCACGCCATCATGGCGTTGCCGGACCGCGCTTCCGGTACATCGCCTCCCCGCCCGCGCCGGATCCCTGCGGGCACCTCCGTCCCCTGGCGATGTATCCCGTGACTGGGCGAGCAGACACGGCGCGCGGGCCGATTTTCCGCCCCGGGCTTTCCGTCCGGGGCTTTTTGTTCTTGGTTTTCCAAGAAAATAAGCGTGGATTGTTTCTAAATCGGCAAAAGGTAATTTGAGCCAGACAGGATGTTTTTTCCGGTCACAGACGCTTACATTTAGCGCACCACTCATGGAAACCCCTACGGATTCCCCCTTGGGTAGTGACACCCACTGCCATGGCCGAACCCGCACGGGCTTTAGGAAACGGCAAAATGAAGGCCTCCCAATCCCTGCCTGCGCTCGATCCCGCCGACGTCCACGTCGAAATCCTCGAACGTTCCGATACGCTGCTCGTCGTCCGCTGGGTCGAGCCCGGCCGCTGTCACTACGGCGAGCAACGCTGGCGCCGCCGCTTCGCGCAGCGCACCGGCACCTGCGCGCTGTCGCGCCAGGTCATCCATCGCGGCGACGAAGTGTTCCGCCCGGCCGAGCGTCCGGCCCCCGCGAACGCCGCCGCCATGATCTCCGCCGCCGAGGTACTCGCGCTGGCCGGCAGCAGGTAACACCTGCCGGCCGTGCGCCAGGCTGGCGGCGCCACGCTATCCGCCAGCCAGTCCTAGAAGCGCCGGTCTAATTCCCCTGCTTGTCTGCTCCGTCCGCCCGCACTATCGTTACACCACTCAATGTAACGATTACGTACGGCGGCCGACCGGCCGCGCCGATGGAGGCAGACATGCATGCATGGAGCGCGCGCCACGTCCCGGCGCAAGGCGGCAAGGTCGCGGTCGTGACCGGCGCCAATAGCGGCCTCGGCTGGCACCTCGCGGAAACGCTGGCCGCGAAAGGCGCGACGGTCGTGATGGGCTGCCGCGACGCCACCCGCAGCGCGCAGGCCGCCGACGCGATCCGCCGGCTTCATCCTCATGCACGCGTCGAAGTCGATCCGCTCGACCTCGCCGATCTCGCGTCGATCGCACGCTTCGCGGCCGACGTCGGCGAACGCCACGGCCGCGTCGACATCCTCTGCAACAACGCCGGCGTGATGTTCCTGCCGCTGCGGCACACGCGCGACGGCTTCGAGATGCAGTTCGGCACCAACCACCTCGGCCATTTCGCGCTGACCGGCCATCTGCTGCCGGCGCTGCGCGCCGCACGTCGGGCGCGCGTCGTCACGATGTCGAGCGGCTTCAACCGAGGCGGCCGGATTCGCGTGGACGACCTGCGCGCCGCGCATCGCTACAACCGTTATCTCGCCTATTGCGACAGCAAGCTCGCGAACCTCGTGTTCGCGCTCGAGCTGCAGCGCCGCTTCGAGCGCGCGGCGTTCGCCGGCATCAGCGTCGCCGCGCACCCCGGCTATGCGGCGACCAACCTGCAGTTCGCGGGCCCGGCAATGGACCGCTCGCCCACCCGCGCCGCGCTGATGCGTGCCGCGAACCGTTATCTCGCGCAGCCGGCCGATCAGGGCGCGCTGCCCGCGATTCATGCGGCCACGTCGCCCGATCTGGCCGGCGGCGCGTACATCGGCCCGTCCGGCTGGTTCGAATCGCGGGGGCTGCCGGCACCGGCAAGCGTGCCGCGCGCGGCGCGCAACGTGGCAACGGCGGCGTTGCTGTGGGAAGCCTCGGAAGCCGCGACGGGCGTGCGCTTTCTCAGTTCCGGCGCACCCGCGGGCCGCGCGTCGGGCCGGCCGTTCGATACGGCGGCCGAAGCACGCTGAATCGCGCGTCGCCGGCCACGGCATTCTTCATACCTATTACGCCAACCGAAAGGAAAGCCCGTTGAAAGACTGTTTCGACGCCTCACTGTTACCAGTCAGGAAACAATTTATCGTCAAATTCAGCGTTTACCCTGAACACGCCGGTGACTAACATTTGATCAATCGCTCAAGACATGGTGTCGAGAGCGAACTCAATAAAACACCGGAGGTCACCATGAAATCGCTCGTTTCCGCAGTCGTTGCCGCTGCCGCCCTGTCCGCTTCGTTCGGCGCATTCGCTCAACAAAGCACCGTGACGCGCGCTCAAGTGCGCAACGAACTGGTCCAGCTCGAACAGGCCGGCTACAAGCCGGGCGTGTCGAGCCCGTACTACCCGAACGACATCCAGAGCGCCGAAGCGCGCGTTCATGGTGTCGACAGCAGCGGCTACGGCGCGCAACCGGCGCCGCTCGTCCACTCGGGCGCGCCGGCAGCCGCTTCGTCGAACGCACGCGACTCGATCTTCTTCGGCCAGTAAGCCGATGCGCCCTCGGCGGGCGCCGCGCGTCGCGCGATGAAGTCACGCAGTCCTGACGAGCCCCCTTCGCGGGGCTCGTCTGTTTTGTGAAACGCATACCTCCGCCGCCCGGCAGCGGGTGGCTTCGCCCGGACGCCCGGCGTCCGGGTGCTTTTTCCCGGCGAGGTGTGCAAGAAGACGCCGTGTGTGCCGGTCAGCCGGCCACGGCCGCGGCCCCGGCCGGCGCCGATCGCGACAGCACGCGCCAGCGCGACAGCAACTCATCGCGATCGACGTAACAGCCCTGCAGGTGCCGACGGCCCGTCGACGGATCGAACCCGGTGCGCGCATGCAGCACGCGCCGGTTGTCGAACGCCCACATGTCGCCCGCCCGCAGCCGGCGCTGTACGCGAAAGCGCGGCTCGCGCGCCAGCGCGAGAAACCGCCGGTACGCACGATAGACGGCCGCGACCGAACCGGCCGGCGCATCGAGCGGCCCGCGCAGGAAGTTCGCGACGCGTACTTCCGTCACGTTGCCGCGTGCATCGAGGCCGATCACCGGCGCCGAACAGCGGTAGTCGCTGTTCGCGCTCTTGTTCCAGAACTCGAACGGCGTCGATGCGAGCTGCTCGAAATCGTCCGGATGTTCGCGCCGCAGCGCATCCGCGAGCGCGAAGCCGTCGAGGAAAATGCTGTCGCCGCCCGTCGCGTCGTTCGCGAGGCAATGCAGGAACTGCACGCCCGGCTGCAATTCACGCGTCGGCAGGTCGGTGTGCGGCGGAAGATTCAGCGACGTATACGCATTGCTGTCCGGGCGCGGCTTCGATTCGACGTCGAACAGCACACCGAAATTACTTTCGCGGATCAGGCC
>NZ_BCPP01000731.1:0-3697 GCF_016586125.1 Burkholderia sp. E168m23 | reverse complement strand
GGCTTCGAGATCGCGATCGAGACCAACGGTTCGCTGCCGGTGCTCGAATCGATCGACTGGATCTGCGTGAGCCCGAAGGCCGATGCGCCGCTCGTCGTCACGAAGGGCAACGAACTGAAGGTCGTCGTGCCGCAGGACAACCAGCGGCTGGCCGACTACGCGAAGCTCGACTTCGAGTATTTTCTCGTGCAGCCGATGGACGGCCCGTCGCGCGACCTCAACACGAAGCTCGCGATCGACTGGTGCAAGCGTCATCCGCAGTGGCGGCTGTCGATGCAGACCCACAAATATCTGAACATTCCCTGAGCCACGGCTTTTGACATCGTGCTGATTACCCGAAAACTCGAATTCGACGCGGGCCACCGCATTCCCGATCACCGCAGCCAGTGCCGGAACCTGCACGGCCATCGCTACGTGCTCGAAATCACGCTGCGCGGCGATCTCGTCGATACCGAGGGGGCGCCCGACCGCGGCATGGTGATGGATTTCGCCGACGTGAAGGCGCTCGCGATGGAGCACCTCGTCAGCAAGTGGGACCACGCGTTCCTCGTCTATGCGCGCGACGACGTCGTGCGCTCGTTCCTCGAGCAGATGGCCGACCACAAGACGGTCGTGATCGACCGGATCCCGACCGTCGAGAACCTCGCGGCGATCGCGTTCGACCTCCTCGCGAACGTGTACGACGCGCACTACGGCGTGAACCTGCGCCTCGAGCGCGTGCGGCTGTACGAAACGCCGAACTGCTGGGCCGACGTCGAGCGCCAGCCCGGCCGCTGATCCTGCCTGCCCCCGCAGCCCCGCCGTCCGGCGCGGGCTGCCCGTCGCCGCGCACCGTGGCCTCGACTCCCTCCTTCCCGCGTCGGTAGGGCTTCCCCTGTCTGTTCCCGCATCGAGCGCCCGCCGCGCTATGATCGACGTGCCGCACCGAAAAACGCTCGCGTGAGCCATTGCGCGGCCCGCGCTGTCAGATCGGCCGTCCCGGGCCGACTCACGTTCTCTGGCGCGCGATCCGCCGCCGCCGCCGTGCTTCGGTTGCCCGGCGGTATGCATTCCGCTTTCCGCTGCGCCTGTTGCTTGTCCCGTTCGATTGCCATTCCGTTCCGGAGGCCGTATCGATGAGCACGCTCACCAATTCCCTCAAACAACGCCTGCGCGACGGTGACGAGCCGCTGTACGGCCTGTGGCTGTCGCTCGGCAGCGACTCGGCCGCGGAAGCGCTCGCGCACGCCGGTTACGACTGGCTCTGCATCGACATGGAGCATGCGCCGAACGACAGTCGCGACGTGGCGTCGCAACTGCGTGCGATCGCCGCGGCGCACCTGCCGAGCGAGCCGGTCGTGCGCGTGCCGGCGCGCGAGCCGTGGCTCGTGAAGCGCGCGCTCGACGCCGGCGCGCGCACGCTGATGTTCCCGTGTATCGAGACGCCCGACGACGCCGCGCACGCGGTGCGGCTCACGCGCTTCCCGTCGCCCGACACACCCGACGGGCTGCGCGGCGTCGCGGGCATGGTGCGCGCGGCGGCGTTCGGCATGCGCCGCGACTACCTGCAGACGGCGAATGCGCAAGTCGCGGTGATCGTGCAGGTCGAATCGGCGCGCGGCGTCGACGAAGTCGAGCGGATCGCGGCGACGCCCGGCGTCGATTGCCTGTTCGTCGGCCCGGCCGATCTCGCGGCGAGCCTCGGGCATCTCGGCGACATCCGCCACCCGGACGTCGAAACCGCGATGGCGCGCGTGCTCGCGGCCGGCAAGCAGGCAGGCGTCGCGGTCGGTATCTTCGCGGGCGACACGGCGGCCGCGCGCCAGTATCGCGACGCCGGTTACCGGATGATCACGGTATCGGCCGACGTGAGCTGGCTATTGCGCGCGACGCGGCAGGCGTTGCAGGAGGTACGGTCATGAACGGCGCAGACGCTGCGTGCCGCGGGCGCGCGCGGATCGGGACGATGGTCGGCCTGTGGGCCGTGTGTGCGGTGGCTGTCGCGCAGGGCGCGCCGCAAGCGAAGCCCGATCCGTCGCGCGAGACGCAATCGGCGGTTGCCGACTACAACGCCGGCGACTATCGTGCGGCGCTGGTGCAATTCCACGATGCGGCCGAGCGCGGCGATCGCCTCGCGCAGTTCAACTACGCGATGATGCTGCTGACGGGCGAAGGCGTGACGGCGAACGTCGACGAAGGGCTGCGCTGGCTCAGGCGCGCGGCGGACGCGAACATGTCGCATGCGCAGTACGTGTACGGCCGGATGTTCGACGATGGCGAATTCGTCGCGCGCAATCCGGCGGAAGCGCATCGCTGGTTCCTGCGGGCCGCGAAGCAGGGGCACGTGCAGGCCGAGCTGTCGCTCGCGAACCAGTTCCTCGACGGGCGCGGCACGCCGCGCGACAACCGGCAGGCGTTCGCATGGTACAAGCAGGCCGCCGACGCGGGCGAGCCGACCGCACAGTACGTGACCGCGTCGTTCTACGAGCGCGGCGGCGACGGCGTCGCGCAGAACCTGAACATCGCGCGGGCGTATTACGCGGCGGCGGCGGCGCAGGGCGACGAGACGGCCGGGATGAAATTCAAGGAGCTGAGCGCGCGGCTGAAGGCGCCGGGGCCGGCATCGGGCGCCGGCGCGGAGCAGGGCAAGCCGCACGCGCCGCCGCAGTAAGCGGCCGCATTCGGTTCGCCCGATGCAAAACGGCGCCCGCAGGCGCCGTTGTCGTGTGCCGCAGCGCAGGCCGCGCGGTCAGCTCTTCATCAACCGCCGTTGCCGCCCGACGCTCATGATCATCCCGATCGCGATGCCGAGCGTCGTGAGCGCGGTGCCGCCGTAGCTCATGAACGGCAGCGGCACGCCGACGACCGGCAGCACGCCGCTCACCATCCCGATGTTGACGAACGCGTAGACGAAGAACGCGAGCGTGAGCGAGCCCGCCAGCAGCCGGCCGAACAGCGTCGCGCCCTGCGCGGCGATGTAGAGCCCGCGGGCGATCAGCGCCATGTACAGCGTCAGCAGCACGAGCCCGCCGGCGAGCCCCCATTCCTCCGAGAACACCGCGAAGATGAAGTCGGTGTGCTTTTCCGGAATGAATTCGAGGTGCGCCTGCGTGCCTTTCAGGTAGCCCTTGCCGAGCACGCCGCCCGAGCCGATCGCGATCACGGCCTGGATCGTGTGGAAGCCCTTGCCGAGCGGGTCGGAGGTCGGATCGAGCAGCGTGCACACCCGGTGTTTCTGGTAGTCGTGCATCAGCGGCCACTGTACTTCGGGCTGGCAGATGCGTTCCTCGAACACGGCGATCGAGCCGACCGCGAGCACGCCCGCGACGAGCACCGGCACGATCAGCTTGAACGACAGGCCGGCGAGGTAGATCACGAAGAAGCCGGCCGCGAACACGAGCAGGCCCGTGCCGAGGTCGGGCTGCTTCGCGATCAGCCCGACCGGCACCAGCAGGATTCCGAACGCGGCGATGAAGTCGTACCAGCGCAGCCCGCCTTCGCGGCGCTGGTAGTACCACGCGAGCATCAGCGGCGTCGCGATCTTGAGGATTTCGGACGGCTGGATCACGACGCCGACGTTCAGCCAGCGCTTCGCGCCCTTCTTGGTCATCCCGAACAGCGCGACCGCAATCAGCAGCGTGACCCCGAACGTGTAGAGCGGGACCGCGAAGCGCATCAGCGTGGTCGGCGGGATGTTGGCGATCACCCACATCAGCAC
>NZ_BCPP01000730.1:0-3699 GCF_016586125.1 Burkholderia sp. E168m23 | reverse complement strand
GGATCGCACGCCCGGTGCCGCGATCGACCAGCACCGAATGCCGCTCGCCGCGCGCGAACAGGTTGGCCTCGCCCCACTGCCGCAGCATCACGATGACCGGAAACAGCCCTTCGCCCTTTTTCGTCAGCACGTACTCCTGATACGCGGTGCCGTCCGACGCCGGCACGACGTCGAACACGCCCGCGTCCACCAGCATCTTCAGCCGGTCGGACAGGATGTTGCTCGCGACGCCGAGACTCGCGCGGAAATCGCCGAAGCGGCGCACGCCGTCGAATGCATCGCGCACGATCAGCAACGCCCAGCGATCGCCGACGATATCGGTCGCGCGCGCCACCGGGCACGGCGAATCCGCAAGACTTTTCTGCCTGGCCATCTTTCTCTCCGCAATCGTGCCGGCCGCCTTCGCGGGCATGCCGGCCATCCGTGCGCGGGCCTCAGGCCCGCCACCCAACAAGTTGCATTTTAAAACTACTTTCCCTACACTCCAACCTAGTTTCAAATTGCAACTACATTGCGCGAGGAACCATGGAATCGTCCTGTCATTCCGGCACCGTTGCATCGAACGCGTCGACCGACGCGATCCATCCGGCCGAGGACGGCCGCCTGTCGTCGGCACGCGTCGCGCTGCTGGCCGTCTGCTGCGCGGCGAGCGTCGCGAACGTCTACTACGCGCAGCCGCTGCTCGATTCGATCGCACGGGATTTCGGCGTGTCGCAGGCCGCCGTCGGCGGCGTCATCACCGCGACGCAGCTCGGCTGCGCGCTCGCGCTGCTGTTCGTCGTGCCGCTCGGCGACCTGCTGAACCGCAAGCGCCTGATCGCCGTGCAGCTCGTGCTGCTGAGCGCGGCCTGCATCGGCGTGGCCACTGCACCGACGCGTGGCGCGCTGCTGGCCGGAATGGTCGCGATCGGGCTGCTCGGCACCGCGATGACGCAAGGGCTGATCGCGTGCTCGGCCGCCCTCGCCGGTGCGGGCGAACGCGGGCGCGTGGTGGGCGCCGCGCAAGGCGGCGTCGTGGTCGGACTATTGGCCGCGCGCTCGCTGGCGGGCGTCGTCACCGACATCGCGGGGTGGCGGGCCGTCTATCTCGTGTCGGGTGCGCTCGCGATCGCGATGCTCGTCGTGCTGTCGCGGCTGCTGCCCGATATGCGCGAACCGCGCACACGCATCGGCTACGCGGCGCTGCTGCGCTCGATGGTGTCGCTGCTGCGCGACGAACGCGTGCTGCGTGTGCGCGGCGCGATCGCACTGCTGATGTTCGCGGCGTTCAGCATCTTCTGGAGCGCGCTCGTGCTGCCGCTGAGCGCGCCGCCGCACGCGATGTCGCACACGCAGATCGGCGCATTCGGCCTCGTCGGCGCGCTGGGTGCAGCGGCGGCGGCCCGCGCGGGCCGGCTCGCGGATCGCGGGCGCGGCGAGGCGACGACCGGCGCGGCACTCGCGCTGCTCGCGTGCGCGTGGCTGCCGCTCGCGTTCGGCAATACGTCGATTGCATGGCTGGTCGTCGGCATCGTGCTGCTCGACGTCGGCGGGCAGGCCGTGCACGTCGTCAACCAGAGCATGATTCTCGGCGCGCGGCCCGATGCGCATGCGCGCCTCGTCGGCTGCTACATGCTGTTCTATTCGGCCGGCAGCGGGCTCGGTGCGATCGCGGCGACGATGATGTATGCGCGCGCCGGCTGGACCGGCGTCTGCGTGCTCGGCGCGGGGGTGAGCGTGGCCGCGCTCGGGGTGTGGGTGGCGACGCTGCGGCGCGCGTGAGGCGCGCGGCCATGCGGTCTCCGTGCTCCGCGCGGGGGCGAGTGGCCGTGCTCGGCGTGTGGGGCCAGCTGCGGCGCGCATGAGGCGCGCCGGCTGTGCGGATCGAACGGGAAACGCCGGCCCGCCCTCGGCTGGCGGCCGGCATGCGAAGCGGCCGCGCACGCGCGCCGATCGGGCTTTCGGTTCCGCTGCGGTTCGGCTTGGGGCATCGCCGCGGCATGGAAGCGGGCGCGCCGGCAACGTCGCGGCGCATGTCGGTTCCGCTTCGGTCCCGCTGTGGTCCCGCCGGGGTTCGACGCACACGGTGCGCGCCGCGAACGTTCAACCTGCCGCCTGGATCGCCTCTTCGTACACGCCGGCCACGCGCCGCGCGATCACCGCATTGTCGAAATGATCGCGTGCATAACGCTTGCATGCGGCCGCATCGGGCAGCGCGATCGCACCCGACAGCGCGCCGCCGAGCCCTTCGGCAATTGCATCCGCGCCCGTCGACGGCAGCACGAGATCGTTCGACAACCCGGCGACCGCCTCCGGCAGCCCGCCGACCGGCGTGACCAGCACCGGCGTGCCGGACGCCAGCGATTCGACCGTGATCAGCCCAAAGCCCTCGAGCGCGACCGTCGGCACGACACTGACCGTCGCCGCACGGTACAGCGCCGCGAGATGGTGATCGGGCACGAAGCCGAGCAGCTTCACGTTGTCCTGCAGCCCGGCTTCGTCGATGCGCTGCTGCAGTTCCTCGCCGATCTTGCCCTTGCCGGCGATCAGCAGCAGCACGTCCGGGTGGCGGCGCTTGACGATGCCGATCGCATCGATCAGGTCCTCCAGCCCCATGCGCCGCACGAGTCGGCGCACGGCCAGCACGATCGGCCGGTCCTGCGGCAGTTGCAGCTTGTGCCGCGCCTCGGCGGGCGTGAGCGGCGTGTCGAACTGCGCGGTATCGACGCAGCCGGGAATCACGCGCACGCGCGACGGATCGATCCCGTACCGGTTCGTCAGGATCTGGCCGAACGCCTGCGACAGCACGATCAGCCGCGACGAGCGCGTATACACCGCCTGCTCGAGATAGCGCTTCGCGCGCTGCCCGAGCGACGCGGCGCCCTCGACCTGGCTTTCGTCGGCCCACGGCCCCTGGAAGTGCGACACCTGCGGAATCCCGCGCGTCACGTCGAGGCCCGGGAACGTATACAGCGCGAAGTGCGACGAAATCACGTCCGGCCGCGCGCTGCGGATCTCGTCGCGCAACGCTCGCCGCGCGGCGAGCATCCGGCGCGCGAGCGGCTCCGACGCGGGACCGAAACCCTGGATCGCCCCGCCCGTGTCGTCGGCGACCTTCGGCGAGCCGGCCACGAGCCCGCGCACCTCGACGCCCGCGCCGGGCAGCGCGCCGACGAGCGAGTAGTACATCCGGTCGAGGCCGCCCGCGCGTTCGGGAAACCAGTGCATGCCGATCTGCAACGATTTGATCGGCCGGGAAGAGTGGGACATCACGGTTGCTCCTGCGTGATTGCATGCTCGACCCGCTCGAAGGCGGACGGCTGCGTGGGTTGGCCGATGCGCCGGTAAAGCGCGACGTACTGGGCGCCCATGTGCGCCCAGCCGAAACGGGTCATCAGTTCGCGGGCCGCGTCGCCCATCGCGCGGCAGGTGTCGCGCGACGCCGCGAGCGCGCCGATCGCCTGCGCGAGCGCGGCCGGATCGTCCGGGTCCTCCAGCACGATCCCGCATTCGCGCGTGATGATTTCCGCGCCGCCCGCCGTGCGCGCGGTGACGACCGGCAGCCCGGCCGCCATCGCCTCCAGCAGCGACAGGCTCATCGCTTCGTAGCGCGACGGAAAGACATACGCGTCGACCGAGCGCATCAGCGTCGGCATGTTCTTCACGAGCCCGAGGAAATGCACGCGCGAATCGATGCCGAGCGCGCGCGCCTCCTCCGGA
>NZ_BCPP01000729.1:0-3712 GCF_016586125.1 Burkholderia sp. E168m23 | reverse complement strand
TCGCCTATGTATACAGGCGTGATCGAAGGCGTCGGCCCGCGCTATTGCCCGTCGATCGAGGACAAGATCCACCGGTTCGCCTCGAAGGAGTCGCACCAGATCTTCCTCGAGCCGGAAGGGCTGACGACCCACGAGTTCTACCCGAATGGGATCTCGACCAGCCTGCCGTTCGATGTCCAACTCGAACTCGTGCATTCGATGCCCGGCCTCGAGAACGCGCACATCCTGCGCCCCGGCTACGCGATCGAGTACGACTACTTCGACCCGCGCGCGCTGAAGGCGTCGCTCGAGACGAAGGCGATCAATGGGCTGTTCTTTGCGGGCCAGATCAATGGCACGACCGGCTACGAAGAAGCGGCGGCGCAGGGGCTGTTGGCCGGCCTCAATGCGGGCCGCTACGTGCAGGAGAAGGATGCGTGGTGCCCGCGTCGCGATCAGGCCTATCTGGGCGTGCTGGTCGACGATCTCGTCACGCGCGGCGTGGCCGAGCCGTACCGCATGTTCACGAGCCGCGCCGAGTATCGCCTGAGCCTGCGCGAAGACAATGCCGACATGCGTCTGACCGAAATCGGCCGCGAGCTCGGGCTCGTTGACGATGCGCGTTGGGACGCATTCAGCCGGAAGCGCGACGCTGTTTCACGTGAAACCGAACGCCTGAAGTCGACCTGGGTCACGCCGAAGACGCTGCCGGCGGAAGAAGCGACGGCGTTGCTCGGCAAGGCGATCGATCACGAGTACAGCCTCGCCGAACTGCTGCGTCGGCCGGGCGTGAGCTACGACGGCGTGTGCGGACTGAAGGGCGGCGAGTGCGGCCCCGCGGAGCCGCTGGCGGACGATCCGGTGCTGCTCGAGCAGATCAAGGAGCAGGTCGAGATCGGCATCAAGTATCAGGGCTATATCGAGCGTCAGGCGTCCGAAATCGAGCGCAACGACGCGAACGAGAACACACGTCTGCCGGACGGTATCGATTACCGCGAAGTGCGCGGCCTGTCATTCGAGGTGAGCCAGAAGCTCAACGAATTCCGGCCGGAAACGATCGGGCAGGCGTCGCGTATCTCGGGCGTCACACCGGCGGCAATCTCGCTGCTGATGGTGCACCTGAAGCGTCGCGGCCTGGGCCGCCGTAACGGTACGGCGGCAGAGGCCGCGGAGCAGGGGGACGGCGCCGTCCCGACGCAACAATGACGGCGCGTCGCGCGCCGGCGGTTAATCGGGACGTACTGGAAGGGATGCTCGTCGAAGGTACGGCGGCGCTCGACCTCACGCTGACGGATACGCAACGCAACCAGTTGCTCGATTATGTCGCGCTGCTCGGCAAGTGGAACGCGGTCTACAACCTGACCGCGATCCGCGACCCGAAGCAGATGCTGATCCAGCACATCCTCGATTCGCTTTCCATCGTCCCGCATCTGCGCGGCCGTACGTCGGCGCGCGTGCTCGACGTCGGCTCGGGCGGCGGGCTGCCCGGTATCGTGCTCGCGATCGTCGAGCCGGGCTGGCAGGTCACGCTGAACGATATCGTGCAGAAGAAGTCTGCCTTCCAGACGCAGATGCGCGCAGAGCTGAAGCTCGCGAACCTGTCGGTGGTCACCGGGCGGGTCGAATCGCTGCAACCGGGTGTCGAAGTGCCGGAAAAATTCGACATGATCGTATCCCGCGCTTTCGCGGATCTGTCCGACTTCGTTAAACTTGCTCGACATCTGGTCGCGCCGGGCGGTTCGATCTGGGCGATGAAGGGCGTTCACCCGGACGACGAGATTGCGCGGTTGCCGGAAGGCAGCCGTGTCACGCAGACGATCCGGCTGGCGGTGCCGATGCTCGATGCGGAGCGGCATCTGTTCGAAGTGGCCGTCGACGACGCGAATTGAAGGCGCGCGGTAGCGCGCCGTTTGTTTGAAGGTAAAGGGAACACACCAACGATGGCAAAGATCTTCTGCGTTGCGAACCAGAAGGGGGGCGTCGGCAAGACGACGACATCGGTCAATCTCGCCGCAAGCCTTGCAGCGCAGGAGCAACGAGTCCTGTTGATCGATCTCGACCCGCAGGGCAACGCGACGATGGGCAGCGGGATCGACAAGGCCGCCTGCGAAGCGACCGTGTACGAAGTGCTGGTCGACGGCGTGTCGGTGGCCGATGCGCGCGTGCGTCCGGAGGGCGTCACCTACGACGTGCTTCCCGCCAATCGTGAGCTGTCCGGCGCGGAGATCGAACTGATCAGCATCGACAACCGCGAGCGCCGCCTGAAGGCCGCGCTCGAGCGCGTGGCCGACGACTACGATTTCGTGCTGATCGATTGCCCGCCGACGCTGTCGCTGCTGACGCTGAACGGACTGTGCGCGGCGCATGGCGTCGTGATCCCGATGCAGTGCGAGTACTTCGCGCTGGAAGGGCTGTCGGACCTCGTCAATACGATCAAGCAGGTTCACGCGAACATGAACCGCGACCTGAAGATCATCGGCTTGCTGCGCGTGATGTTCGACCCGCGCATCACGCTGCAGCAGCAAGTCTCCGATCAACTGAAAGCGCACTTCGGCGACAAGGTGTTCGACGCGGTGATTCCGCGCAACGTGCGCCTGGCGGAAGCGCCGAGTTACGGGTTGCCGGGCGTCGTGTTCGACCGCAGTTCGCGCGGTGCGCAAGCGTATATCCAGTTCGGTGCCGAAATGATCGAGCGCGTGCGCGCGTTCGAGGTGTCGTGATCCGGACATGAGCGAAGCGAGGAAGAAAGACATGAACGCGGTACCAAAGAAGAAGGGCTTGGGACGTGGCCTCGAAGCGCTGCTCGGCGGCAGTGCCGATATCACCGAAGCGGTGAAGATCGAAGGGGCACCGAACACGCTCGCGCTCGGCAAGCTGCAAGCCGGCAAGTACCAGCCGCGTACGCGGATGGACGAGGGCAGCTTGCAGGAGCTCGCGGCCAGCATTCGCGCGCAGGGCGTGATGCAGCCGATCCTGGTACGGCCCATTTCATCAGACAAATACGAGATCATCGCGGGCGAGCGGCGTTTCCGCGCGGCGCGCCTGGCCGGCCTCGATGAAGTGCCGGTGCTCGTGAAGGACGTATCCGATCAGGCTGCCGCCGCGATGGCGCTGATCGAGAACATCCAGCGCGAGGATCTGAATCCGCTCGAAGAGGCACACGGTATCCAGCGCCTGCTCGACGAGTTTGGTTTCACGCACGAACAGGCGGCCGAATCGGTCGGCCGTTCGCGCAGCGCGGTATCGAACCTGCTGCGCCTGCTTAACCTCGCATCGCCGGTGCAGACGATGCTGCTGGCCGGCGATCTCGACATGGGGCACGCACGCGCGCTGCTCGCGGTCGACGCGGCCACGCAGATCACGCTCGCGCATCAGGTGGTCAACAAGCGCATGTCGGTGCGCGAGACCGAGAAGCTCGTCTCGCACACGACGAAGGAAGCGCCGGCCGTGAAGGCGCGTGCGAAGGACGATGGCGGCCGCGATACGCGTCGCCTCGAAGAGGAGTTGTCGGACCTGCTCGCGTCGACGGTGAAGATCAAGCTGGGCCGCCGCGGGCGAGGGCAGGTGCTGATCGACTTCGGCAACCTCGATGCACTCGAGGGCATTCTCGCGCGACTGCGCGGCAACGTCGCAACGGAAGAATAACGGGCCGGCCATGGAGCAAACGGGTGCACCGGCACCGCGCCGGTGGCTCGGCTGGCTTGCGCAGGAACCGGTGCTGGTCGGTGCTTGC
>NZ_BCPP01000728.1:0-3713 GCF_016586125.1 Burkholderia sp. E168m23 | reverse complement strand
ACCGCGCTCGCGTTCGATTGCGAGTTCATCGCGCTGTCCGCGGTGCTCGGCGGCGTGAAGGACATCCGCGAGTCGATGGAGCAGGCGAAGGACACGCTGAACCGCACCGGTCGCCACACGATCCTGTTCGTCGACGAGATCCACCGCTTCAACAAGGGGCAGCAGGATGCGCTGCTGCCGTTCGTCGAATCGGGCCTCGTGACCTTCATCGGCGCGACGACCGAAAACCCGAGTTTCGAGGTCAATTCGGCATTGCTGTCGCGGGCGCAGGTGTACGTGCTGAAGTCGCTGAACGACGACGAGATGCGCCAGTTGCTGAAGCGCGCGCAGGAAATCGCGCTCGACGGCCTCGCGTTCGACGACAAGGCGATCGATACGCTCGTCGGCTACGCGGACGGCGACGCGCGCCGCTTCCTGAACCTGCTCGAACAGGCGCAGACGGCGGCGACGTCGGCCGGCGTCGCGACCATCGATGCCGATTTCGTCAGCAATGCGATGACGCTGAACGCGCGGCGCTTCGACAAGGGCGGCGACAACTTCTACGACCAGATTTCGGCGCTGCACAAGTCGGTGCGCGGCTCGAGCCCGGACGGCGCGCTGTACTGGTTCTGCCGGATGATCGACGGCGGCGCCGACCCGAAGTATCTCGCGCGGCGCATCGTGCGGATGGCGTGGGAAGACATCGGTCTGGCCGACCCGCGCGCGTTGCAGGTGGCCAACGACGCGGCCGAAACCTACGAGCGGCTCGGCTCGCCGGAAGGCGAACTCGCGCTCGGACAGGCCGTGATCTATCTCGCATGCGCGGCGAAGAGCAACGCCGGCTACAACGCGTTCAACCAGGCGATGGCGTTCGTGAAGCAGGACAAGTCGCGCGAGGTGCCCGTGCATCTGCGCAACGCGCCGACCAAGCTGATGAAGGAGCTCGGCTACGGTCATGCCTATCGTTACGCGCACGACGAGCCGAATGCGTACGCGGCCGGCGAGACGTACCTGCCGGACGGGATGCGCGAGCCGCGCTGGTACCAGCCGGTGCCGCGCGGGCTCGAATCGAAGATCGCCGAGAAGCTTGCCTGGCTGCGCGAGCTCGATCGCGAGGCCGGCAAGAAGGACTGACGGCGCCGCGCGGGCCGGTTCGACTTGCGTCGCCGCTCAGGCGTCAGCGCTTGCGGGCCGGTTGCTGTTTCTTCCAGTATTCGAACGGCTCTTCGTGGCATTCGATGTCGAGTTCGGCCACCCGCGCATGCAGGCGTTCCTGCGCGTCGGCGACCGCGAGGTTGTAGATCGCCGGCGCGACTTCCTGAATGAAGAAATGCAGCAGTGCGCCGGCCTGGATGTTGCCGATCGGCTCGTCCATGTTTTCCGTGAAATAGCGTTGCAGCGACGCGATCGCGCGGTCGCGTACATCCTTGTCGAGTTCGATGGTCATCGGATTCCCAGGTGTGCCGTGACGCGGAACTGGCGCTCCGCCTGATTCGGTTGCCGCCAGCCGGCGCGGTCGTGTCGTGATCCGTCATGGCGAGGCGCGCGGCAATTCGCCGACCGCCGATGCGGCGTACCGGCAATGCGATACTGCCATGGTCGCCCATTTGCGGCGTTGTCCATCCGGCCGGTGCCGTGGCGGGCGCGCGGTGCGTTAGAATTCCCGTCTTACACAACGATTTTCCAAGTCCTCCCATGCTCGACATCCAGTTGCTGCGCAAAGACCTCGACGGCGTCGCCAAGCGCCTCGCCGATCGCGGCTACACCCTCGACGTCGCCGCGTTCTCCGCACTCGAAGCGGAACGCCGCGCGATCCAGACCCACACCGAAGAGCTCCAGGCGCGCCGCAACAGCCTGTCGAAGCAGATCGGCGCGATGAAGGGCAAGGGCGAGGACACGTCGGCCGTGATGGCCGAGGTCGGCGGGATCGGCGACGACATGAAGGCGTCGGAAGCCAAGCTCGGCGAGATCCAGGCGCGCCTGTCCGACCTGATGCTGGGCATGCCGAACGTCGCGCACGAGAGCGTGCCGGTCGGCAAGGACGAAGCCGACAACGTCGAGGCGCGCCGCTGGGGCACGCCGCGCCAGTTCGACTTCGAGGTGAAGGATCACGTCGACGTCGGTACGCCGCTCGGCCTCGATTTCGAGACGGGCGCGAAGCTCGCCGGCGCGCGCTTCACGATGCTGCGCGGCCCGATCGCACGCCTGCACCGCGCCCTCGCGCAGTTCATGATCGACACGCACACGCAGCAGCACGGCTATACCGAAACGTACACGCCGTACATCGTGAACCCGGAGATCCTGTACGGCACGGGCCAGTTGCCGAAGTTCGCGGACGACATGTTCCGCGTCGAGAAGGGCGGCGCGGAAAACACGGTCACGCAATACCTGATCTCCACGTCCGAGATTTCGCTGACGAACACCGTGCGCGAGTCGATCGTCGACGGCGCCGCGCTGCCGATCAAGCTCACCGCGCATTCCCCGTGCTTCCGCTCGGAAGCCGGTTCGTACGGCCGCGACACGCGCGGGATGATCCGTCAGCACCAGTTCGACAAGGTCGAGATGGTGCAGGTCGTCGCGCCGGAAACGTCGTACGCGGCACTCGACGAGATGGTCGGCCACGCGGAAGCGATCCTGCAGAAGCTCGGCCTGCCGTACCGCGTGATCACGCTGTGCACGGGCGACATGGGCTTTTCGGCCGCGAAGACGTTCGACCTCGAGGTGTGGCTGCCCGCGCAGAACACCTATCGCGAGATCTCGAGCTGCTCGAACACCGAGGCGTTCCAGGCGCGCCGGATGCAGGCGCGCTTCCGCAACGCGCAGGGCAAGCCGGAGCTCGTGCATACGCTGAACGGTTCGGGTCTCGCGGTCGGCCGCACGCTCGTCGCGGTGCTGGAGAACTACCAGAACGCGGACGGCTCGGTCACGGTGCCGGAAGTGCTGCGTCCGTACATGGGCGGCATGGAGCGGATCGACGCGCCGGCACAGGCGTCCTAACGCGAGCCTGCCGAAGCCCTCGCAAAAAAATTTGCAGAAAGGGCTTGTCAGCCGCGAAGCGATCGTCTTATAATCTTTTTCTCGCGGAAACGACCAGCCGCGAAATGCAGTAAGGAAGGAGAGGTGGCAGAGTGGTCGAATGTACCTGACTCGAAATCAGGCGTACGGTTTCCCCGTACCGTGGGTTCGAATCCCACCCTCTCCGCCAAAATACGAAGCCCCTTGATCCGGAAGGATCAAGGGGTTTTTCGTTTTGGGTCGCCGACGCGCACGGATCGTGTCGCACAGATCGTGTTGCATCTTCGATGCAGCGTGGCTACATGATGAACACCATCGTCCCGTGACGAACTGGCCGGCGGAACTCCTGACAGTTGTCGCATGGCTGCCGCACCGCGCACGCGTGCCAAACCGGAAGCCGGTGCGTCGACCGTTTCAAGCGGCGTCCACCAGCTTCTACGCAGCCCTCACCGAACCATCACGCCGCAGCTGGATATTGCGCCAGCACCTTGTCGCGGATCGACGGCTTGATGTTCGACTGCGCCATGTCGCCGCGATAGTGCGCGACGACGCGTGGATTCATCACGCGATACCAGAGCGGCGGCACGTACGCGAACAGGATCATCGTTGCGTAGCCGGCCGGCAATTGCGGCGCATCGTCGAAGTGGCGCAGCGCCTGGTAAGAGCGTGTCGGATTCGCGTGATGGTCGGCGTGTCGCTGCAACTGGTACAGGAACAGG
>NZ_BCPP01000727.1:0-3714 GCF_016586125.1 Burkholderia sp. E168m23 | reverse complement strand
TCCGCAGCCCGCGTTCGAGGCCCGGCACGACGTAGCTGGCTTCGGCCTTCGCGTTGTCGGATTCGCTTTGTTGCAGCGGTTCGCTCATGCCGGCCCCCGCTGTGGGTCGCACTGACGACAGAACGTGTCGATCAGCGCGGAATAAACGGCCGGCGCTTCCACGTAGCCGGCATGCCCCGCCTGCGGAATCACCTGCAGCCCGACGTGCGCGGCCGCGGCGATCCGCTCGCACGCGGCGGGCGGCGTGATCGCGTCGTTCGCGCCGACGGCCACGGCCGTGCGGCCGCGAAAGCCGGCGAGATCGGCCGCGAGATCGGCGTTCGCGAGCAGATGCGTGGCCTGCGCGTAGCCGGCCGGCACGATGCGCGCCATGTTCCAGCGCACCCATGCCTTTGCCTCCTCGTTCGCGAAACCGGACAGCATGTTGCCGCTGCGCTGCTCGGCGAGCCCGGCCGGGCCGAGTTCCGCGAGCATCGCGAGCCGCGCGTCGCGGCGCGATTCGCGGGTCTCGGCCGGTGCGCTGCCGTAGCCGCCCGCGGGCGAAATCAGCAGCAGGCCGGCGATCCGCGCGGGCATCACGCGGACGAGGCCGCCCGCGATGATCGCGCCGAGCGAATGACCGACCAGCACGCAGCGTTCGATGCCGAGTGCCTCGAGCCACGCGTTCAGCGATGCCGCGTAATCGGCGGCGGCCGGCGACGCGCCGTGCACGGGCGTCGACACGCCGTAACCGGGCGCATCCCACGCGAGTACGCGCCGCGATGCACCCAGCGTGTCGAGCTGGCGGACCCACGATGCGGCGCCCGAGCCGATCCCGTGCAGCAGCACGACGGGCAGCGCACGGCCCGCATGCTGCGCGCCGGCCTCGCCTGCACCCGCCTCACGGTAGCCGATCGCGCCCGCCGCGCCGGCCGCGCAACGCTGCTCGGGAAACTGCCCGAGCAGCGCGGCGAACGCCGCGGTGCGGTCGCGTTCACGTTCGCGTTTGTCGATGACACTCATTGCTTCATCCGCCCCGTCTCAGCGCTTGATCTTCGCGAGCGGCGAATCGGGCGGATACGTCGGCGTGATCGGCTTCGACGAACCGAGCATCACGCACATCAGCGCATCTTCCTCGCCGATGTTGATTTCCGTGCGATACACGCCCGGCGGCACCGAGATCAGGTCGCGCTCGCCGAGGATCGCTTCCCAGGTCTCGCCGTCGCGCTCGCAGATCACCTTCATCTTGCCGCGCAGCACGAAGAAGATTTCCTCGACGTCGATGTGGATGTGGCTCGGGCCGATGTTGCCGGCCGGGATCACCATCGTCGAAAACGTGAAGTTGCCGGCCGGCACCGTGTTGACGTCCTTCGCGACGCCCGTGCCGCCCGTGCCGACATAGCGCATCTGCGCACGGCGGTACTTCGGGTCGTAATCGGCCTGGAACTTCAGCGCGTCCCAGTCGTAGCGCCGCGTTTCGTAGCGCGCGACGCGCCCTTCCATCCAGTCGTTGAAGCTTGCGCCTTCCGGCTGGTCCCACGACTTGCGTTCGAGATCGGCGTCCGCCATCGTCCTCTCCTTCATTCCGAGTGAAAACTTCAAATCAGTTCATTACGAAGCCGCCGTTCACCGGCAGCAGCTGACCCGTCACGAAGCGCGCGCCGTCCGACAGCAGGAACAGCACCGGGCCCGTCACGTCCTCAGGCAGTTGCGTGCGCGTCAATGCGCGGCCCTGCAGGTAGAACGCGTGACGCTCGGCCGGTACGTACGCGGTCGCCTCGACTTCGGTCAGCCCCGGCGCAATCGCGTTGACCGTCACGCCGTGCGCGCCGAACTCGCGTGCCTGCGCATGCGTCATCGCGATCACCGCGCCCTTGCTGGCGACGTACGCGAGCAGCTTCGGCGCGCCCCATAACGCGGTGTCCGACGCGAGGTTCACGATCGCGCCGCGACCCGACCGCGCGAGGTGCGGCAGCGCCGCATTGCTGACGAGCCACACGCCGCGCACGTTCACGTTCATCACGGCGTCCCACGTCGACACGTCGAGCTCCGTCGACAGCTTGCCGCCCGAGTTCGTGATCGCCGCGTTGTTGATCAGCGCGTCGAGGCCGCCGAGCACCGCCGCGCCCTGCGCGACGAAGGCGTCGATGCTCGCCGGATCGGCGAGATCGAGTGCGAAGAAATGCGCGGTGTGGCCGGCTTGCGTGAGCCGCGCGGCCAGCGCGCGGCCCTCTTCCGCGAGCACGTCGCCGAACGCGACTTGCGCGCCCGCTTCGACCAGCGCCGTCACGAACGCAGCGCCGAGGCCGCGCGCACCGCCCGTGACGAGCACCCGGCGGCCGGGCAGCGCGACGACCGGAGTGGACTCAGCCATTCGCGGGCTCCGCGGCGGCGTGCGCCGCACGATGCGCGTCGAGCGCGGACAGATGCTCCTGCGCACGCTGGCGCAGCATCCGGCGCACGCGCGTGATGCCGACGTCGTGCTGGTACAGGTATTCGTGATCGCGTGCATGCGGCGCGAGGCTTTCGAGGACGTAGCGATCCTGCTCGAGCACGTCCCAGTGCAGGCCTTCGAGGCGGTTGCGGTACATGAAGCGCCACACGTCGCGCTGCCAGCCGCCGACCTTGCGGGTACGCCAGAAATAGACCTGGCAGTGGTCGCCGTCGACCGGCGTCGCGAAGCCGATGATCCCGAAGTTGCCGCCCGGGCCGAACTTCTGCTTGTACGGAATCGCGAGGCGCATCCACAGGCAGCCGGTTTCGCCGAGCTCGACCCAGTCGAAGTTCACGTCGCGCTGGCCGATCTTTTCGAACATCAGGCCCGTGTCCGTCTTGCGCACGCGCATGTCGGCCTGCTTGTCGCCTTCGGCCATCGAGTGCGACGTCGCGTGCAGATACGCGCCGTGCATCGGGTCCATCACGTTGTCGATCGCGTACTGGTAATTGCACTTCCAGTTCGACACGCACAGGAAGTGCGCATACTCGTCGGCGACCAGTTCTTCCGGCAGGTTCAGCGGCGCCGGCTCGCCGTGCGCTTCGTCGCCGAACCACAGGAAGATCGCGCCGGCCTTCTCCTCGACCGGATACGACTTCACGCACTTCGTGCCTTCGAGCGGACAGTTCGACACGGCCGGTACGCGGTTGACCGTGCCGCCGCCGTCGACTTCGATGCCGTGATACCAGCACGCGATGTTGCCGCCGAGGTTCCAGCCGAGCGACAGACGCGCGCCGCGGTGCGGGCAACGATCTTCCAGTGCGTGGACCTTGCCGTCGTGATCGCGCCACAGCACGATCTGCTCGGACAGGCGCGTGAGGCCGACGGGCGCGTTCGACACCTGCCAGCTCGGCGCGACGGGATACCAGTAGTTCTTGATGCCGCGGTCGAGATAGTCACGGACCGGGTCGTGTTGGGCTTCGTGTTGGTCGGGGGACGTCATCAGTGTGCTCCGGATGCGGTTGTCGGGTCGGCGCTCAGGCGCGCGGCGCGGTCAGTGCGTTCATTCCGCCAGCGAGGCCATTTCGGCGCGGAAACGCTCAGGTGTCCAAACCGTGCCGTCCGGCGCGCGGAAGCCGATGCGGTTCAGCCCCGCGACGACATCGTCCACCTCGGTCGCGCCGCTCTCGAACACGCGTTCTCGTATAACTTCGTATAATGTATGCTATACGAAGTTATTACGCGACGAGCGCGTCGCAGGTCTTGTAGAACGCCTCGACGGACGCATGCACGTTGAATGC
>NZ_BCPP01000726.1:0-3718 GCF_016586125.1 Burkholderia sp. E168m23 | reverse complement strand
GATTCTGCAGCGCGACGTGCGTCCCCCACACGTCGAACGAGATGCCCGGCTTCCACACGCCGCTCATCAGCACGAGCGCGATCACGGCCGCCAACAGCACGAAGTTGATCTTGCCGTCGATCGACAGCGCCGCGCCGTCGGGCGTCGGATCGAGCGCGGCCGGCCGCTCCTCGCCGCCCTTCCGGTAGAAGTACGTATCGAGCACGAAGAACAGCGTCAGCAGCACCACGCAGATGAACAGCATCGGCAGCGCGAGATGGGTGGTCGTCCAGAAGAAGCTCACGCCGTTCAGGAAGCCGAGGAACAGCGGCGGATCACCGAGCGGCGACAGCGAGCCGCCCGCGTTCGCGACGAGGAAGATGAAGAAGATCACGACGTGCACGACATGCTTGCGGTTGTCGTTGGCGCGCAGCAGCGGCCGGATCAGCAGCATCGCGGCACCCGTCGTACCCATCACGCTCGCGAGCAGCGTGCCGAGCGCGAGGATCGCGGTATTCAGCTTCGGCGAGCCATGCAGGTTGCCGTTCACGCAGATGCCGCCCGCGACCGTGTAGAGCGCGGTGAGCAGCACGATGAACGGAATGTATTCCTCGAGCAGCGCATGCACGAGCGTGCCGAATGCGGTGCCGGCGCCGAACGCGACCGCGAACGGCGCCAGGAACACGATCGCCCAGCCGGCCGCGATCTTGCCGAAGTGGTGATGCCAGAACACGGGGGCGACGAGCGGGAACAGCGCGATGGACAGCAGGATTCCCGCGAACGGGATGCCCCAGAGCGCGGACAGCGTGGCACCGTCGAGCGTGGCGGCCGATGCGAGCGCGGGAGCGGCGCCAAGCGCGATTCCCGACGCCATGCCCGCCCAGGCGGCATGTCGTTTCATGCGGAACTTCCTTGTCGAGTAGGGGTGAATGCAGCGGGCGCGTCAGGCGCCCCGTACGACGATCGCGTGCACGCGGTACGGGCCGTGCGCGCCCAGAATGATCGTTTGCTCGATGTCGCCCGTGCGCGACGGGCCCGACACGAAATTGACCGCGCGCGGCAACTCGCCGCGCTCCGCGCGAATCAGTGCGAACGCGTCTTCATGACCGGCGACGATGCGTGACGCCGGCACGATCGCGATGTGGGTTTCCGGCAGCAGGCCGGCCGATGCGTAAGTGTCGGGGCCGGACAGCAACACCAGCGACCCCGTTTCGGCGGTCGCGCAGAAGCAGCCGGTCAGGCCGACGAGATCACCGTCGCGCGGCTTGCGGCACTCGACCGACAGGCCTGCGCCGGCCCAGTCGAGATCGGCCAGCGTGCGCCATGCGACGGCCTGCGTCGGCAGACCATGAGCGGCAAGATAGCGGGCGGCGGCGGCGGGCACATCGGCCAGCGTCGCGACTTCGTCGACCGTGGTCGACAGGCGCCCCGCTTCGTCGACGAAAGCCGCGACGAGGTCGGCCGGCGCCGGCGGGCGCGGGCCCTCCGGATGACGGGCGAGATAGTCGGCGACGCCGTCGCGCTCCGCTGCATCGGGTTCGGCCGCGCGCCCCTGCGCCGCGCGGATGCGCGCGAGGATCTGGCGACGGGCAGCGGAAGTGTCCATGAACGGTCCTCGTGACGTTGGCGTGCAATACGTCGGATTATACCGGCCACCCCTGCCGCGACACACCTTCGGCCGAACGGCCGACGCCTACTTCGACGCGTCTTCGTCGACCGGCTGCGCGATGCCGAACACCTGCCGCAGGTACGCGAGATACGCCTTGTCGTCGCACATGCTCTTGCCCGGCGAATCGGACAGCTTCGCGACCGGCTGGCCGTTGCAGCGAACCATCTTGATCACGATCTGCAGCGGCACGTAGCCGAGATCGTTGGTGAGGTTGGTGCCGACGCCGAACGCGAGCTTGCAGCGGCCGCGGAACCGTTCGTACAGCTGCATGACCTTCGGGATGTCGAGCGCGTCCGAGAACACGAGCACCTTGGTGCGCGGGTCGCACCGGTTCGCCTCGTAATGGCGCAGCATCCGCTCGCCCCACTCGAACGGATCGCCCGAATCGTGGCGCGCACCGTCGAACAGTTTGCAGAAGTACATGTCGAAGTCGTTCAGGAACGCGTCCATCCCGTAGACGTCCGACAGCGCGATCCCGAGGTCGCCGCGATATTCCTTCGCCCACATCTCGAAGCCGTAGATCTGCGAGTCGCGCAGCCGCGGGCCGAGCGCCTGGCACGCCTGCAGGTATTCGTGCGCCATCGTGCCGAGCGGCGTGATGTCGTGCTTCATCGCGTACAGCACGTTGCTCGTGCCCGCGAACTGCGGGCCGAGCCCGTCACGCAGCGTGAGCGCGACTTCCTCGTGCCAGACCTTCGAGAAGCGCCGGCGCGTGCCGTAGTCGGCGATCTTGCAGTCGGCGAATTCGGGCTTCGCGCCGAGCAGCTTGATCTTCTCGCGCAGCCGCTCGCGCCCTTCGCGATAGTCGGGCTCGCGCTGCGTGTTGCGGAAATAGACTTCGTTGACGATCGCGAGCACCGGGATCTCGAACAGGATCGTATGCAGCCACGGCCCCTCGATCACGATGTCGATTTCGCCGTTGCCCTTCGGCGACGGCGTGATCGAGATGTACTTCTCGTTCAGGTGGAACAGCGCGAGGAAGTCGACGAAGTCGCTCTTGATGAAGCGCATCCGCCGCAGGTAGTCGAGTTCGACGTCGGCAAAGCGCAGCGAGCACAGGCCGCGCACCTCGTCGCGAATCTCGTCGATGTACGGCACGAGATCGACGCCGGGCGTGCGGCACCGGAAGCGGTATTCGACGTTTGCAGCCGGGAAGTGATGCAGGACGACCTGCATCATCGTGAACTTGTAGAGATCCGTGTCGAGCAGCGAAGTGATGATCATGATGACGGCAGCGCCAATATCGTGACCGGGCCCCGGCGCACCGCGCGCCGCCCGGTCTGTCGGTCATGTTACCCGAATGCGGGCCGGACCATCGTGAAACCGCCCCGCCGCCCGCCCTGCCGTATCGTGCCGGTGCCGGTATGCGGGTCCGTCTTGCGCACCCCATAAACTAATCACGAAACGATATAAGCCGGATAGCCGACCTCGTCATGCGGGTTTTGCGCTTCAGTTACAATGCCGCTTTTGGCGCAAACGCCACCCCATATATACCGCCAAGCAGGAGCGTTTTAATGACTCACGTTGTGACCGAAGGCTGCATCAAGTGCAAATACACGGATTGCGTGGATGTGTGCCCGGTGGATTGCTTCCGTGAAGGTCCCAACTTTCTCGCCATCGATCCGGACGAGTGCATCGACTGCGCCGTGTGCGTCGCCGAATGCCCGACCAATGCGATCTATGCCGAAGAAGACGTTCCGGGCGACCAGCAGCAGTTCACCGAGCTGAATGCCGAGCTGGCGAAGAATTGGCCGTCGATCACGAAGACCAAGCCGGCGCCGGCCGACGCGGACGAGTGGAAGGACGTGCAGGACAAGCTGCACCTGCTCGAGCGCTGATCGCGCGGCGGCCGCAAAAATTTTTATGCGCCGTGGCCCCAAAGTGTTGACAGGTTAGCGAACACTCCATACAATCTCGTTTCTCTGCTGTTGCTTGTTTGTTCCCCGATAGCTCAGTCGGTAGAGCGCCGGACTGTTAATCCGTAGGTCCCTGGTTCGAGCCCAGGTCGGGGAGCCAAAAACGCAAAAGCCCGTTGAAAGTGGACGGGTTTTTTGTTGGAAAACACAGCAC
>NZ_BCPP01000725.1:0-3723 GCF_016586125.1 Burkholderia sp. E168m23 | reverse complement strand
CGCATCGTGTTCGGAGAGCTTGCGCTGGTCCATCAGCACGCGTTTCGCACGGTCGATCAGCTTGCGTTCCGCGAGTTCGCGCTCGACGTCGGCCAGCCGGCGGCGCAGCGCATCGTCGTGCGAGAAGCGCGCGAGCGCGACTTCGAGAATCGGCGCGAGACGCTCGGCCGACAACCCTTCGACGAGATACGCACTGACACCCGCGCCGACCGCCGCTCGGATCAGTTCCTGGTCGGCGTCGTGGCTGAACATCAGCACGGGGCGCGGGGCGGTCGCATGCATGACGGCGAGCTGTTCGAGCGTGTCGCGCGACGGCGAATCGGTATCGATGATCACGACGTCGGGGCGTTGCTCCTCGACGGCCGCCGGCAGGCGCGCGGGCGTCGCGACGTCGTTCAGCATCTCGTAGCCGAGGCGCGCGAGCGCGTCGCCGAGTTCGCCGATCGGCTTGTCGGTGTCGGTGACGAGCAGCACGCGCAGGCGGGTGGGCAGGGCGGACGAACTCATGAGGCGGGCAACAGGGGCAGGGACGCGTCGATGCAGGGGGCGGACGATGCACGCAGGCCGCATGCGCGGCCGGAGGGGCAGGAACCGGGAAGCGGCCGAAGCCGTGCGATACCGCGCATGTCAGGCGGCCCGCGCAAGCGCCGCGCCGGTTGCCGTGCTCGCGCCTTGCGCGGCTGCTGCGCCGATCGCGCCGCCGACGAGGATCACGGCCGGGCTGCCCAGCCGCTCGGCTTCGATGCCGCACGCGAGCGTGCCCAGCGTGCCGGTCCAGCGACGTTCGTCGGGCGTGCCGGCCCATTGCACGGCCGCCGCCGGCGTCGACGCGGGCAGCGCGGCGAGCAGGCCCGCCGCGATGCTGTCGACGCGGCTCATCCCCATGTAGATCGCGAGCGTCGTGCCGGTCGCCGCGAGCCGTGCCCAGTCGGGTTCGCCATGATCCTGGCGGTGCGCGGTGACGAACGTGACGCCCTGGCAGTGCTCGCGGTGCGTGAGCGAGATGCCGAGGCTCGCGGCGGCGGCGAATCCCGACGAGATGCCGTTGACGATCTCGACCGGAATCGCGGCCGCGCGCAGCGTCGCGAGTTCCTCGCCGGCGCGCCCGAACAGCAGCGCGTCGCCGCCTTTCACGCGCACCACGTGCGCGCCGCGCAGCGCGTAGCGGCGCATCAGTTTCTCGATGAACGCCTGCGGCGTGGAGCGGCAGCCGCCGCGCTTGCCGACGCGGATCACGCGCGCCCGCGGCGCGAGTTCGACGATGCCGGGCGCGACGAGATCGTCGAGCAGCAGCACGTCGGCGGCGGCCAGTGCCTTCACCGCCTTCAGCGTAAGGAGATCGGGATCGCCGGGGCCGGCGCCCAGCAGCGTGACTTTGCCTGTCGTCATGTCGTGTTCCTGTGCCGCATCGCATCGCTGCGGCGGTCTGATGTCGCGTTGTTGCTCGGCGGCGGCGGGCGGTCGAAACGCACCGGCATCCGGCCGTGCCGTGCACGGAGGGACGCCGTTGTCCTGAAGGGCTCGCGGTGACGGGCGAGCAGGGTTTGCGGGGACTGCCCACCGGCGCCGTTGCCGGTGTGACGAAGGTTCAGCAATATCCGGGCCAACCGGCGCGACGACGCGGCCTGGGCGCGGCGCCGCGCACCGTGCGATGGCCGCGAGCGCGCATGTGCTCGCCACGCGCGCGCGGTCGCCATGCCGCATCGGTGTGCATCGTGCCCCGTCCGCGCGCACCGCGATGCCGCACGACGACAGTGCTGCAGCGCACCACATCTGTGCCCCGGTGCATCGCGACGGAGAGCGCACCGCGCGCCGCGGTGACGTGCCCGATGCCCGCTGCGCCTTGTGCGGTGGGGCGCGCGGCGTGATCGACGCGGACATGGCACGTCGCTTGCGTTAGCTCGTTCGGACGGGTCAATGGCGATCCGTCCGCAGTACCGAATACCGACGCGCCCGGCAACGGGCTTCATGGGCAACGGCGTCCTACGTATCAGGTCTCGACGAGACCGGGTGCGCAGGACGCCGTTTTTCGTTTGGCGGATGACATGACCGACAAAGCTACCCGTATCGATCTCTTCAGCCTCCGCACCGCGCCGATGCGCGCGTTCCATCTGACGTGGATGGCGTTCTTCGTTTGCTTCTTCGCGTGGTTCGCGTGCGCGCCGCTGATGCCGCTGATCGCGCGCGAATTCCATCTCACGGCGGCGCAAGTCGCCAACATCAACATCGCCGCGGTGGCCGCGACGATCGCCGTGCGGCTGCTGGTCGGCCCGCTGTGCGACCGCTTCGGCCCGCGCCGCGTGTACGCGGGCCTGCTGCTGCTCGGCGCGATCCCCGTGTTCGCCGTGTCGTTCACGCACGACTACCTGTGGTTCCTGATCTGCCGGCTCGGCATCGGCGCGATCGGTGCGGGCTTCGTGATCACGCAATACCACACGTCGGTGATGTTCGCGCCGAATGTGGTCGGCACCGCGAACGCGACGACGGCCGGCTGGGGCAATGCCGGCGCGGGCGCGACGCAGGCGCTGATGCCGTTGCTCGTCGCCGCCGGGCTGATGCTCGGCTTCGGCGAGGATTCGTCGTGGCGCATCGCGCTGGTCGTGCCGGGCGTGGCGATGCTCGCGATGGCATGGGCGTACTGGCGCTTCACGCAGGACTGCCCGCAAGGCGATTTCGTCGCGTTGCGCAAGCAGGGCGTGACGGTCGACAGCGGCAAGAAGGGCGGCTGGGCGAGCTTCTTCAGGGCCTGCGGCAACTACCGCGTATGGATGCTGTTCGTCACGTACGGCGCGTGCTTCGGCGTCGAGGTGTTCATCCACAACATCGCCGCGCTGTACTACGTCGATCACTTCAAGCTGTCGCTGAAGGACGCCGGTTTCGCGGTCGGGATGTTCGGGCTGCTCGCCCTGTTCGCGCGCGCGCTCGGCGGCTGGCTGTCCGACAAGATCGCTGCCCGCCGCAGCCTCGACGTGCGCGCGACGCTGCTGTGCGCGCTGATCATCGGCGAAGGGCTCGGGCTGATCTGGTTCTCGCACGCGCAAGGCATCGGCATGGCCCTCGTCGCGATGCTGACCTTCGGCCTGTTCACGCACATGGCGTGCGGCGCGACCTACGCGCTCGTGCCGTTCATCGACCGCAAGGCGCTCGGCGGCGTCGCGGGGATCGTCGGCGCGGGCGGCAACGTCGGCGCGGTGGCCGCGGCTTTCCTGCTGAAGGGTGTCGGCGACGTGCAGCAGACGCTGAGCCTGCTCGGCCTCGCGGTGACCGCGACCGCGTTGTGCGCGATGGCCGTGCGCTTCAGCGAAGAACACAAGGCGCGCGAAGCCGAGCTGCGCGATCGCGCGCTGGCCGCCGCCGGCGCCGCGAACTGATCGACCGAAGGAACCGTCATCATGAAACTCATCGTCATCGGCCACGGCATGGTCGGCCACAAGCTCCTCGAATGCGTCGCGACGCAAGCCGGCGAGGCAGGCGCGCTGCAGGTCACCGTGCTCGGCGAGGAACCGCGCCCCGCCTACGATCGCGTGCACCTGTCGGAATTCTTCGCGGGCAAGTCGGCGGACGACCTGTCGCTCGTCGAACCGGGCTTCTTCGAGCGTCATCCGCAGTTCGACCTGCGCCTGAACGCGCAGGTCGCATCGATCGACCGCGCCGCGCATACGGTCACGCTCGCATCGGGCGAAACGCTCGCGTACGACAAGCTGGTGCTCGCCNCCGGCTCGC
>NZ_BCPP01000724.1:0-3727 GCF_016586125.1 Burkholderia sp. E168m23 | reverse complement strand
GCCGGCGTAGACGAACGACCGATCGATCGGATCGCGCCGGCGCGTCCGCCACGACATGCCGGCGCGATTGTCTTGAGCGACACGCTCAGAACGACGGCAACCCCGGCGGATTGGTCTCCGCCCGCGCGATCGCCTCGCTCTGCAAACCCCAGCGTGCCAGCGCCTGCCCATAGCGGCCGTTGCCGATCAGCGCATTGGTCGCGAGGGTCAGCGCCGGCGCGAGTCCGCTGCCGCGGCGCGTCGCGATCGCGACGTCCGCATTCGCCGGCCAGCCTGCATTGACGACGCCGACGCGGCGGATCTTGCCGCTGCGCGCGGCCTCGTACGCGAGCGACGCGTTCGGGTTCAGCTCCGCATCCGCGCGGCCCGACAGCAGCGCGACGCGCGCCGTCGCATCGTCGTCGAAATAGAGCAGTTCGGCCGGCTTCAGCCCTTGCGCGACGTTGCGCTTGCTCCATTCGAGCAGGATGCGCTCCTGGCTCGTGCCGGCGCCGGTGATGATCCGCAGGCCCGCGATGTCCTTCGGCTCCGCGATCTTCACGATCGGGCTGGCGGTGCGCACGTAGAAGCCGTGCAGCCCGAGCCGGTAGGTCGTGAAATCGTATTTCTCCTTGCGCTTCTCGGTCACGCCGACGTTCGAGATCACCGCGTCGTACTTGCCGGACGTCAGCCCGAGCGGCCAGTCGGCCCACGCGATCGGCAGCAGCACGAGCGTGCGGCCGAGCGCGTCCGCGACCAGTTGCGCATAGTCGGGATCGGCGCCGACCACGGTGCGCGCGTCGGTCGCATAGGTCGACACGGGCGGCGCGTGCGGCGAGATCGCGACCGTGAATGCGCCGTCGCGCACCCAGTGGTAGCCGCTGGCCGCGCGGATGGCCGCGTCGTCGGGGCTCGCGCGCAGGCGGCCGGCCTGACGCGGGTCGAGGTCGGCGGTGGCGGCCGCCGCGCGTGCCGCGTGCCACGGCAGGCCCGATGCCGCGACCAGCGCGGCCGTGATGAACTGGCGTCGATCGGTCATCGTGCGGTACCTCGCAGGTGGGAAGCGGCGCGCATCACAGCACCCGCGACAGGAACGCGCGGGTGCGCGAATGCGACGGCGCGTCGAGCACGACGGCGGGCGGCCCGGCCTCGACGATGCGCCCGCGTTCCATGAACAGCACGTTGTCCGCCACTTCGCGTGCGAAGCCGATTTCGTGCGTGACGATCACGAGCGTCGTGCCCGAGCGCGCGAGTTCCTTGATCACGTCGAGCACTTCGTTGACGAGTTCCGGATCGAGCGCCGACGTCGGCTCGTCGAACAGCAGCACCTTCGGACGCAACGCGAGCGCCCGCGCGATCGCGACGCGTTGCTGCTGGCCGCCGGACAACTGGCGCGGGTACGCATCGGCTTTATCCGCGAGGCCGACCCGCGCGAGCAGCGTGCGCGCGGTGTGCTCGGCCGCATCGCACGTCACGCCGGCGACGGCGATCGGCGCTTCGATCAGGTTCTCGAGCACCGTCAGGTGCGGGAACAGGTTGAAGTTCTGGAACACCATGCCGACGGCCGTGCGCCGCTTCAGCACGTCGCGTTCGCTCAGTTCGTGCAGCACGTCGCCGTCGCGGCGATAGCCGATCAGTTCGCCGTCGATGTCGATGAAACCGTCGTCGACGCGTTCGAGATGGTTGATCGTGCGCAGCAGCGTCGACTTGCCGGAGCCGGACGGGCCGACGATCACGGTCACGCTGCCGCGCGGCGCGACGAACGACACGTTGTCGAGCACGCGCTGCATGCCGAACTGCTTCGACACGCCATGCACGGCCACTTCGCCGCCGGTACGCGACACGGCGGCCGCGGTATCGGTGCGCGTGTCGTCTGCGGCCTGCGCATTCGACGCCGCACGGCGTGACGCGACACGCCGCCACAGCCCGCCGAGGCGCGCAAGCGCGAACGTGACCACCGACGGCGGCGGATTGCGCAGCGCGCCGCGTGCATAGTGCCGCTCGACCTGCACCTGGATCGCGGACAGCACGGTCAGGATGATCAGGTACCAGACGGTCGCGACCATCAGCAGCGGAATCACTTCGAGGTTGCGGCGATAGATCACCTGCACCGTGTAGAACAGTTCGGGCATCGCGAGCACGTACACCATCGACGTGCCTTTCGCGAGCGAGATCAGGTCGTTGAATGCGGTCGGCAGGATCGCGCGCATCGCCTGCGGCAGCACGATCCGCGACGTCTGGCGGCCGCGCGGCAGCCCGAGCGCGGCGGCGGCTTCGAGCTGCCCTTGGTCGACCGCGAGAATGCCGCCGCGGATTACCTCCGCGGAAAACGCCGCGTGGTTCAGCGTGAGGCCGAGCACGGCCGCGAGGAACGGGCTGATCAGGTCGGTGGTCGGCGTGTCGAACCACACGATGTCGGTGAACGGCACGCCGAGCCGCACGTGCTCGTACAGGTAGCCGAGGTTGTTCAGGATCAGCAGCAGCACGATCAGCGGAATCGAGCGGAACAGCCACACGAAGGTCCATGCGCTGGCGGATAGCAGGCGCGAGCGCGACAACCGGGCCAGCGCGACGAACGCGCCGAGCACGAAGCCGAACACCGCGCCGAGCAGCGTCAGCACCAGCGTGCGCGCGAGCCCCGATAGCACCGGCGGCGACAGGAACCATTCGGCGAACACCGGCCAGCCCCACTGCGGGTTGCCGAGGAGCGAATACAGCGTGATCGCTATCAGCACGAGCGCGAGCACGGTGCCGGCCGTGCGCGACCGGTGGCGCGCGGGCACGATCCGCAAACGCGTGCCGGCCTCGCGTGCGTCGGGGGAAGAGAGCGGCGGCAGCGCGCCGCCGAGGTGGGTCGTGTCGCTCATGTCGTTGGAATCCTCGAATCGATCGATCGGCGGGCGCGCCGCCGTGCATGGGCGGCGCGGCGGCGTCAGGCGTGCGCTTCGGCGGCCGTTTCCTGGGCGGCACCGGGCGTCGCGTAGCGGCTCGCCTTGCGCGGCAGACCGAGGTGGTCGCGCAGCGTGGCGCCGGGCAGGTCGCGGCTGTAGCGGCCGCGCGCCTCGAGCACCGGAATCACGAGTTCGATGAAATCGTCGACGCCCTGCGCCTGGACCGGAAAACCGAGGATGAAGCCGTCGCCGGCGCCTGCGTCGTGCCAGCGGATCAGTTCGTCGGCGACGTGTTCGGCCGTGCCGATGAAGTTCGGCCGCGGCGTCGCGACCGCGAGCGCGGTTTCGCGCAGCGACAGGCCCTTGCGTTTCGCATCGGCCTTGATGCGGTCGGTGGTCGAGCGGAAGCTGTTGCGGCCGAGCTCGCCGAGTTCCGGGAACGGCGCATCGAGCGCGTACTGCGTGAAATCGTGGTGATCGAAATAGCGGCCGAGGTACGCGAGCGCCTCGTCGATCGTCAGCAGGTCGCGGATCGCCTGGTATTTGTCTTCCGCTTCGGCGGCCGTGCGACCGACGATCGGCCCGACGCCCGGGAAGATCTTCACGTCGCCGGCCTGCCGCCCGTGTTCGATCGCGCTCTGTTTCACGCGCTGCGTGAACGCGGCCGTTTCCTCGATCGACGGCGAATGCGTGAACACGGCGTCCGCGTATTTGCCCGCGAGGCCGATGCCGGTGTCGGACGAGCCGGCCTGGAAGATCACCGGCTGCCCCTGCGGCGAGCGCTGGATGTTCAGCGGGCCAGCGACCTGGAAAAAGCGGCCCTGGTGATCGAGCGTATGCAGCTTGTCGCGATCGAA
>NZ_BCPP01000723.1:0-3730 GCF_016586125.1 Burkholderia sp. E168m23 | reverse complement strand
GCGTTCAGCGCCGCGCTCGCGTATTTCGGCCAGCATGACGTGACCGCCGGCGGCAATCTGCGCAACTTTTCGGGCGGTGCCGGCTACAACGTCGGGCCGTTTCGTGTCTTCGGGATGGTGTCGGACGTCCGGATCAGCGCCGCCGCGCCGTTGCGGGCCACCACCTATGACGCCGGGTTGACCTATGCCGTCACGCCGTCGTTGCAGCTGGGCGGCGGTTTCCAGTACCAGCAGCGCGGCGGCGATATCGGCTCGGCCAACCAGGTCACGTTGAGCGCCGACTATTCGCTGTCGAAACGTACCGGCCTTTACGCGGTATTCGCACGCGGGCACGACAGCGCGTATGGCGCGCAGGTCGAAGCGGCGCTCGGCGGGGCGGCGTCCGGCTCGACGCAGACCGCCGTTCGGCTCGGGCTGCGGCATCAGTTCTGACGACGCGGGAACACACGGGCTGGCGCGTGCGCCACGCGCGAGTCCGTGTTTTTCCACTGGATTCAGAAACGATGCATCATCCCGACGCGCAACGCCAGTTGGTTGCGGCCCGACGACTGCCCGGCCGTGCCCAGCACGTGCGCGTAGTCGAAGTCGGTGCCGGTGTTGCCGGTCGCATGCTGGTACGCGCCCTGGATGTACGTCGAGGTCCGCTTGCTGAGATCGTAGTCGAGCATCATCGACAGCTGGTGCCAGCTCGGCGACGCATCGCCCGCCGCCGTCGCGACATGCGCATGCGTGTAGGTATAGGCGGCGCCTAGCCAGAGATCCGGCCGGAAGAAATACTGGCCGTTGACCTCGAAGTTGTCGAATTTCCACGCGTTCTGCGAGCCTGCCGCGGGCTGGTTCGTGAAGTAGAGATTCGACTCGGGGTTGGTCACGTCGACGTGAGAATACGCGGCGGACAGCGTCAGCTTGTCGCTGAACTTGTACGATGCGCCGGCATCGATGTTCTGCTGCGAGCGGCCGCTGAAGACCGTGTCGTCGCTCGACAATGCGCCGCCCGCGATTGCGCCGCCGTTGTTGGCCTTCAGGTACGCGACGGCGGCGGAAAATGCGCCGGCCTGGTACTGCACGGCGGCGCTGTAAACGCGGTTTCGCGCGAAGCCGCCCGCCTGATTCGCGAGCCCGTAGAGCACTTCGCCCTTGAAGCCGCCATACGTGGGCGACACGTACTTGACGCTGTTCTGGATGCGGTAGTCCCAGTCGGCGTTGTCGTTGTCGTACGGGTGCGCGCCGAAGTCGCCGAGCCAGTTGCCGGTGGCCGTGAAAGGACTCCACATGTCGAGCGTGGGGTCGTACTGGCGGCCGAACGTGAGCGTGCCGAACCGGTCGGAATCAAGCCCGACGTAGGCCTGCCTGCCGAACATCCGCGACGTCACGCCGAGCGCGCCGGTGCTCGCGTTGAAGCCGTTCTCGAGCTGGAACAGCGCTCTCAGCCCGCCGCCGAGGTCCTCGGTGCCTTTCAGCCCCCAGTTGCTGCCCACGGTATCGCCGCTGACCATCTGGTAAGCCTTGCTGCCGCCCGCGTTGCTCGTGAAATTGACGCCTTCGTCGATCAGGCCGTATAGCGTCACGGTGCTTTGCGCATGGGCCGTCAGGCCGAATCCCATGGCGCTCGCGGCCGATACGGCCGCCATCATCTTCTTCATCGTCGATCTCCAGGTGGGGACGGCCCACGCGGCGCGGTTTCCGACGGCATGCGGCGGCACCGGACACGTGTGGCAAGTCCGCTTGTCGTTAGTAAAACGAAATATAAAATGCGAAGAAGATCGGCCCGCCGCGATCGCGGCGGACCGAATGACGAACCTCGCCGGGCGCGAGGTTCCGCGTGGCGGCGGCGTTACAGCATCCGCCGCAGCACGTCGTTTTCCGGATTGCGATCGAAGAACCGGTGTTTCAGCGCGCCGAGTACATGCAGCACGATGAGCGCGAGCAACGTGTAGGCGAGCGTCTTATGCAACCACTGAAACGCCTCGAACCAGTGGTCGTTCTTCGGCAGCAGCTCGGGTACGCGGAAAAAGAAGAACGGCACGCCGTCGCTCTGCGTAAACGTGCTGGACATCGAATAACCCATCAGCGGCACGATAATCGCGAGCGCGTACAGCAGGTAGTGGCCGATCTTGGCAAGCTTGCGGTCGAGCGTCGGCAGCGTGGAAGGCAGCGGCGGCAACGGCTTCATCGAACGAATCGCCAGTTGCGTGACGACCACCAGCAGCGTGAGCACGCCGAATTCCTTGTGGGTCGGGTAATACCAGTCGAACTTGGCCGGCAGGTTGTCGTCGAGCCGGACCATCGTCCAGCCGGTCCAGAGCTGCGCGCCGATCAGGATCGCCCTGACCCAGTGCAGCAGCCGAAGCGTGAGCGGGTATTTCTCCGCGGGGAATGCAATGGCCTGGTTGTCCATTTGACTTGTCTTCCTTTGAAACGACATTGCGACAGGCGGGATGCCGATCGTCGACTTCGACGTCCCGTGGCGATCTTCGTCGAACCGAGGCCGGATGGCGAGGCGCACGAACCTTCGACGAAAAGTCCGTGCGCCGGGCTGCTTCCTGCGGTCAGGCGATCGCCCGCGAATCCGCGCAGCACTCCTGCAATGCCTCGCGCAGCGTCACGGCCATGAAGTCGGCTTCGCCTTGCTGCAACGTCAGCGGCGGCGACATCACCACCTTGTTGGCGATCGCCCGCACCAGCACGCCGCGCCGGCGCGCGGCATCGGCCACGCGGGCGGCGAACCCCAGGCCCGGATCGAGCGGCGTGCGGCTGGCCTTGTCGGTCACCAGATCGAGCGCCAGCATCAGCCCCTTGCCGCGCACGTCGCCGACGGTCTCGAAGTCGGCCTTCAGCGGCAGCAATTGCTCGAGCAGGCGCTGGCCCACCCGCGCCGCGTTGCCCGGCAGATCCTCGGCCTCGACGATGTCGAGCACGGCGAGCGACGCGGCGCAGGCGAGCGGATGCCCGCTGTACGTATAGCCGTGCATGACCACGTGCGAGAAACCCGCGCCATGTTCGATCGCGTCGGCGATCCGCCCGTTGTACAGCGTCGCGCCGAGCGGCACGTAGCCGGCGGAAATGCCCTTGGCGACGCACAGGATGTCGGCGGCGACGCCCCAGCCGCGGCTGCCGAGCAGGCTGCCGGTGCGGCCGAAGCCGGTGACCACCTCGTCCGCGATCAGCAGGATGCCGTTGCGGTCGCATACGGCGCGCACGCGCGCCCAGTAATCGGCCGGCGGGACGATCAGGCCGCCGGCGCCCTGCACCGGTTCGGCGACGAATGCGGCGATGGTCTGCGGGCCGTGGAACGCGATCGTTTCCTCGAGCTGCCGGATGCAGTGCTCGACGAGTTGTTGCGGGTCGTCGCAGTTCCACGGATTGCGATAGAGCCACGGCGTGTCGAGCAGCACGCAGCCGGGCAGCAGCGGGCCGTGATTGTAATGGTAGACGCCGTTGCCGCCGATCGACGTGCCGCCCATGTGCACGCCGTGATAGCCGTTGCGCAGCGACAGGAATTTCGTGCGCGACGGCTCGCCCGCGGCGACCCAGTACTGGCGCGCCATCTTGAGCGCGGTCTCGATCGCGTCGGACCCGCCGCTGCCGAACATCACCCGTTGCATGTCCTCCTGCGCGAACATCGCGCACAGGCGGTCGGCCAGATCGTAGACGCGCGGATGGGCGACGCCGTCGAAGGTCTGGTAGTACGACAGCTCGTCCATCTGCCGGGCGATCGCGCTTTTCACTT
>NZ_BCPP01000722.1:0-3731 GCF_016586125.1 Burkholderia sp. E168m23 | reverse complement strand
GACGGGCGATCACGGGTTGAGTTTCGCCGCGTACCGGACCTTCTTCGGCAATCCCGACACGCGCAACGTGCTGCTGACGACGCTCGGCGTGCTGTTCGCGAGCGCCGGCACCGCGTCGGTGCTCGGCGTGCTGCTGGCCGCGCTGCTGTTCTTCCGGCCGTTCCCGGGCGCGTCGCTCGTCACGCGCTTCCTGGAGCTGTACGTCGCGTTTCCGTCGTTCCTCGTCGCGTTCACGCTGATCTTCCTGTACGGCTCGCAGGGCTCGATCAGCATCGCGCTGCAGCACCTGTTCCATCTCGAGAACCCGCCGCTCGATTTCCTGTTCGGCATCGGCGGCGTGATTCTCGCGCAGACCGTGTTCTACACGCCGTTCGTCGTGCGGCCGACGCTCGCGTCGTTTGCGACGCTGGACCTGCGGCTGATCGAAGCCGCGCGCAGCCTCGGCGCGCCCGGCTGGATGCTCGCGCGCCGCGTCGTGCTGCCGATCGCATGGCCGGGCATCGCCGCCGGCACCGTGCTGTGCTTTCTGCTGACGCTGAACGAGTTCGGCATCCTGCTCGTGCTCGGCAGCGCGCGGCTCGTCACGCTGCCGGTCGCGATCTACAGCAGCGCGACCGTCGATCTCGACCTGCCGACCGCGTCGGCCGGCGCGGTCGTGATGTTGTCGCTATCGCTGGCGCTGTATGCGGTTTATCGCCGGGTGAACCGGCGTGCGACGGGAGGGAACGATGTCCGCTGAATTCCGTATCGGGCAAGCCGTGCCGCGTCACCCGCTCGGCTGGACCGACGCGCTGCTCAAGCATGCGTCGCGGGCCGCGCTCGCGCTGGCCGCATTCGCGTGCTTCTGGCTGTTCGTGCTGCCGGTCGTCGTCGTCGCGCTGTCGAGCGTGTCGACGCAATGGTCGGGCACGATTCTGCCGGCCGGCTACAGCCTGCGCTGGTTCGAGCGGCTCGGCTCGCCGGAATACGACGCGCTGCTGACCAGCCTCGAAATCGGCTTTGGCGTATCGGCGCTCGGCACAATCCTCGGGCTGTGGCTGGCGCTCGCGCTCGAAGGGCGCGACCGGCGCGGCTTGGGCGCGCTCGTCGACGCGCTCGTGATGGTGCCGAACGGCGTGCCGAGCGTCGTGCTCGGGCTCGCGGTGCTGATCGCGTATCACCAGAAGCCGCTCGACCTGTCGAGCTCGGCGGCGATCGTCGTGCTGGTGCAGCTCGCGCTGATTCTGCCGTTCTGCTATCGCTGCGCGGCCGCCGCGCTGCGCCCGGAACTGACCGTGCTGCGCGAAGCCGCGGCGAGCCTCGGTGCGCCGCCCGCGATGGTGTTGCGCCGCGTGCTGCTGCCGCAGCTCGTGCCGGCGCTGCGCGCGAGCCTCGCGCTCGGCTTCGCGCTGTCGCTCGGCGAGCTCGGCGCAACGCTGACGGTGTATCCGCCCGGCTTCGCGACCGTGCCGATCGTCGTGATCGGCCAGGTGGAGCGCGGCTATTACCTGCCGGCGTCGGCGCTGTCGCTGCTGATGCTCGGCGCGTCGCTCGCGGCGCTGCTGCTGATCGCCGCACGCGTGCCGCGCGGCAAGCGGGCGGCATCATGAACGCCGCGTTCGCGTTGCGGCTCCCCGGCGAGCAACCGGCCGCCGGCAAGGGTTCGTCGGATCTCGCGGGACGCTCGATCGACGTCAACGGCCGGCGCTACCGGTTGCCGGTGGACCCGACCGTCGTCATCTGTGTCGACGGCTGCGAGTACGACTATCTCGAATGCGCGGTGGAAGCCGGCGTCGCGCCGTTCATCGGCCGGACGATCGCGGAAGGCACCGCGTGGCGTGCGGATTGCGTCGTGCCGACCTTCACCAACCCGAACAATCTGTCGATCGTCTGCGGCGTGCCGCCGTCGGTTCACGGCATCTGCGGCAACTATTTCTGGGACCCGGCCGCTGACGGCGGGCGCGGCGCCGAAGTCATGATGAACGATCCGGCCTACCTGCGGGCCGGCACGCTGCTCGCGGCGGCGTCCGACGCCGGCGCGCGGGTGGCCGTCGTCACCGCGAAGGACAAGCTGCGCCGACTGCTCGGCTGGCAATTGAACGGCATCTGCTTTTCGGCCGAGAAGGCCGCGCAGGCCAATCTCGCGGAAAACGGCATCGTCGACGTGCTCGACTGGGTCGGCCTGCCGTCGCCGGACGTGTACAGCGCGGCGTTGTCCGAATTCGTGTTCGCGGCCGGCGTCCGGCTCGCGCAGACGCGGCAGGTCGACCTGATGTACCTGTCGACCACCGACTACGTGCAGCACAAGTGCGAGCCGGGCAGTGCCGGCGCGAACGCGTTCTACGCGATGATGGACGGTTACCTTGCGCAGCTCGACGCGCTTGGCTGGGCGATCGGCCTCACGGCCGACCACGGGATGAACGCGAAGCACGATCCGGCGACGGGCCGGCCGAACGTGATCTATCTGCAGGATGCCTTCGACGGCTGGTACGGCACGCAGGCTGCGCGCGTGATCCTGCCGATTACCGATCCGTACGTCGTGCATCACGGTGCGCTCGGTTCGTTCGCGACGATCTACCTGGCGCCGGGCGTCGACCGGGCCGAGGCGATGTGGCGCGTCGGCGGACTCGACGGCGTCGAGCTCGTGCTCGACAACGCGGAAGCCGCCGCTCGCTTCGAACTGCCGGCCGACCGGATCGGCGATCTCGTCGTGATCGGCCGCCGCGACATGACGCTCGGTACCCGCGAGCGCGAACACGACCTGTCGGGGCTCACGGTGCCGTTGCGTTCGCATGGCGGCGTATCCGAGCAGGAAGTGCCGCTGCTGTTCAATCGCCGTATCGAGCGGGACGATCCCGCACGTCGCCCGCGCAACTTCGACGTGTTCGATTTCGTGTTGAACCGGATCGCGACATGATGGCTCATCCGCGGCAGGATCATCCGTCGTTTCGTGCCGAGGCGTTGCGCTGGTGCGGCACGCACGCGATGCGCGAGCGCACGCTCGACGTCACGGACCCGTACACGGGCACGCGCGTCGGCACCGCGCCGCTCGCCAGCGTCGACGACGTGCGCGCGGCGTTCGATTACGCGATGGCCTACCGGCCGACGCTTACGCGCTACGCGCGCTCGCAGATTCTCGAACGTGCGGCCGCGCTGCTGCGCGAGCGCACCGAGGAAGCGTCCGACCTGATCACGCTCGAGTCGGGGCTGTCGAAACAGGATTCGCGCTACGAGATCGGCCGTGTGGCCGACGTGCTGAAGTTCGCGGCGGCCGAGGCGCTGCGCGACGACGCGCAGAGTTTCTCGTGCGACCTGACGCCCCACGGCAAGGCGCGGCGCGTGTTCTCGCAGCGCCAGCCGCTCGACGGTGTGATCGTCGCGATCACGCCGTTCAATCATCCGATGAACCAGGTCGCGCACAAGATCGCGCCGGCGATCGCGACCAACAATCGCGTGATCGTGAAACCGTCGGAGAAGGTGCCGCTGTCGGCGTTCTATCTGGCCGACTTGCTGTATGAAGCCGGGCTGCCGGAACCGATGCTGCAGGTGCTGACCGGCAACCCGGCCGAGATCGCGGACGAGCTCGTCACGCATCCGCATGCGTCGCTGATTACCTTCACGGGCGGCGTCGCGATCGGCAAGGCGATTGCCGCGCGGGCCGGCTATCGACGCATCGTGCTGGAGCTGGGCGGCAACGATCCGCTGATCGTCCTGGCCGATGCCGATCTCGACCGCGCGGCATCGCTGGCGGT
>NZ_BCPP01000721.1:0-3736 GCF_016586125.1 Burkholderia sp. E168m23 | reverse complement strand
GGCGGCGTGATCGCGTTCGGCATCGCGACGATCGTGTTCGGGTTGTCGCGGCACTTCGCGTTGTCGCTCGTGGCGCTGGCCGCGCTCGGCGCGTCGGACGTGATCAGCGTCGTCGTGCGCCTGTCGCTCGTGCAGCTGCGTACGCCCGACGACATGCTCGGCCGCGTGAGCGCGGTCAACTCGTTGTTCATCGGCACGTCGAACCAGCTCGGCGAATTCGAATCGGGCGTGACGGCCGCGTGGTGGGGCGCGCCGGCCGCGATCGCCGTCGGCGGCGCGGCGACGATCGCCGTCGCGCTGGCGTGGATGCGGCTCTTTCCGCAGCTCACGAACATGAAGTCGCTCGAACGCGACGCGTGACGCGCATCACACGTCACGCGTCCTGCGTCACGCGCACGGCCGTGCCGTAGCAGATGACTTCGGTCACGCCCGAGCCGATCTCGGTCGAGTCGTAGCGCATCGCGACGATCGCATTCGCACCGAGCTTGCGCGCCTCGGCGAGCATCTTGTCGAACGCCTGCTCGCGCGCCTTCTCGCACAGCGACGTATAGAGCGTGATGTTGCCGCCGAAGATCGTCTGCAGCGACGCGCCGAACGAGCCGACGATCGAGCGCGAGCGCACGACGATGCCCTGCGCGACGCCGAGCGAGCGAACGGTCGTATGGCCGGGCAGGTCGAACGCGGTCGTGACGCGGGCGGGCGACAGGTCGTCGATGGAGCGAGTGGGTTCGGTCATGATGGGCAAGCGTGTAGCGAGTGGTCGAACGACGATTCTAGCCCGACGGAGAAAAGGCATTCGAGCGGGCGCACCCACGCGGATGAACGCCCGTTTCATTGCCGAATGCGAGAAAACCGCTCGGCGAGGTACGCTCAGCGCTTGACCGTCGCGCCGGCAATGCCGCCGAGATCGACCGCATAGGCCAGCGCCAGCTTGCCGAACTTCAGCGCATGGTTGGCCTGTCGATCGGAGTTCTCCAGCGTGTCGTTCACCGTGTGGATGTATGGGCTGTCGTTCTGGTCGGCCTCGAACGGGAACGATGCCGGATACCCCTGCGCATTCCACGACGCGTGATCCGAGCACGCATAGCCGCACTGCGACGTGCCGATCGCCAGCTCCGGCAGGTAGGTCGCAGCCAGGTTCTTCACGTAGGTGTTCTGCGCCGCGTTCGTGTAGTCGGTGATCAGGTAGATGTCCTCGGATCGCCCTTGTAGTTCGTCATGTCGAGCTGCAGCACGCCGACCACGTTCGCATTCTGCGTTCGGAACTGCTTCGCGATCGCCTTCGAACCCAGCAGGCCGGCTTCCTCGGCCGCATACCCGACGAACTTGATGGTCCGTTTCGGCCGGTAGTTGTTCGCGAGCAGCACGCGCAGCGCCTCGGTGAGGCTGGCGATGCCCGACGCATCGTCGTCGGCGCCGGGCGAGCGCGTGTTCTCCGTCGTGCGGCCGACGGTCGAATCGAGGTGGCCGCCGAGCACGACGGTGCCCGCGGCCGGATCGCTGCCGCGGATCGTCAGGATCACGGATTTCTGCGGAAAACCCGTATGTGCGAACTGCTCGACGGTGATGTCGGCACGCGAACCCGCCAGCTGCTTCCATTGCAGTGCGAGCCAGTCGGATGCGGCGACGCCGTGCGACGTCGTGTAGTAGCGGTTCGTGAAACCGGACAGCGACGTGATCGTACCGACGATGTTGCTGGCCTGCAGTTGCTGGACCCACGTGCCGATCTGCGGCACGTTCGACACCGTGTACGCGGGAGCGGCGGCCTGTTTCGCGAGCGTCGCCGGCAACGGTTGCAGCGCCTGCCGCGCGTCGTCGAACGAATCGTGAATGACGTAGCCGGGCCCGTGGCCGCGCGTGTGGTGGACCGCGTGGGCCAGCTCGCCGAGCCGGGTATCGTCGATCTCGACGACGTGAACGGTTTCGCGGCGCGCGGCGCCGTCGGCCGCCTTGCCGGCGTCGACGGTCGTGCTGTATTGCGCGGTTGCGGTCGCATCGATGCGTTGGAGCTGGCGGAACGCGGTGTCGCCGAGCGTGATCCAGACGGGCGTCGCGTGCGCGGCGGCGGTCAGCAGCATGCCGCCCAGCGCGGCGCTCAGGCGGGTCGGTTTCAGAGTAGGCATGTTCGGTCTCGTGAGGATGGCGATGTCGGAGAAGGGAGCGCGCCGCAGGTCGTGCGACGCGCTCCCGCCTGCTGCGGCATTACGACTTCTGCGGAACGGTCACGCCGTACGTGCAGCTCTTGTTGTACGCGTTGCCGATCGCGGTGAGCTGCGTGCTGCTGTAGCCGAGCGCGGCGGCGGCCGTCAGCACGGCCTGTGCGGCCGCCTTCTGGTTGGTCGAGCTGTTGGTCATCGACAGTCCCTTCAGGAACGCCTTGTCCATCGCCTGCGCGCCGATCGCATCGCGCGCGACGAGGTTGCATGACGCCCAGTACTGGCCGGCCGTGTGGATCTCCGCGCCGCGCGCCTGCGCATAGGTGCGCCCGACGTTCCAGTTGGTCACGCGGCCGCCCCAGAACTCGTTGTGACCGTCCCAGTTGTAGACCCACTGATACTGCGCATCCGACGGGCTCCACTGGTTGAAGTCGCGGCTGTACGCGGCGGCGAGATAGTCGCCGGTGCCTTCCGACAGGCCTTCCTGTTGCGACAGGCCGCCGTTGGTGACCCAGTCGTGGATGCCGTGGCCGAGCTCGTGGATCACGACGTCCGCGTCTTCCGCGTCGTCGACGCCGCCTTGCCCGAAGGTCAGCCGGCCGCTGCTCGACGAATACGACGAGTTGTCGTCGCCCGATTCGCCGTGCGGGTCGTACTGCACGCCGCCCGTGTACTGGTACGGCAGCGCCTTGATGCCGAGCGTCTGGTTCACGTAACGCAGGAACGTGTCGATGTGGTAGTACGCGTTCACGGCCTCGAAATACAGGTTGCCGCGCGTGAATTCGAACGCGGGCGTGGACTGCGACGGGCACGCCTTGTCGAGCGGCGCATCGAAATCGATGCATGCCGCGTACGGGCCCGTCAGCGTGTAGCGCGTGCCCGACTGCGCGAGCTCCTTCAGCGTCACGCGCACGCGTGCGGCCGTGAGTTGCGTCGAATCGGCGTCGCTGCTGTCCTTGTAGCCGGTGCTGCCGTAGCTGCTCTTCGTCGGCGACAGCGGATCGGGGCGGAACACGAAGCCGGTGCCGTCGGTCGCGTAGAACGCCTTGTCCTCGGCGCGCAGCACTTCGCCGCTACCCGAATCGATCAGCAGTTCCCAGTCGCCCTTCGGGCCGTCCTGCGGGCGGCCGCGCACCTTCCACGCGGTGTGCGTGCCGGCCTGGTCGACGAATGCGACGAGCTGGGCGTCGAGATGCGTGAAGCCGCTCACGCCGAGATACGCGCGGGCGCGGTCGAGCGCCTGCTGCTGGTCGACGGCCTGCGACTTGCGCGTCGTCGCGACCACGCCGCTGATCGTGTTGCTTGCGACGTACAGGATGCGGCCGTCCTTCGCGACGGTCACCGCGATGTCGCTGCCGTACACGGGTAGCCCGGCAGCCTGCTGCTGCAGGCGCACGACGGTGAAGTCGGCATCGTTGCGTTCCGACGTGACGACGAGGCTCGCGAGCGCCGCCGCGTCGAGGCCGAGCTGCGCCGCTTGCGACGCGACGAAGTCGCGCGCGGTGGCGGCGGGCGTCGCGGCGGCTTTCTTGACGCGCCAGGCCGGGTTGTACAGCGTGACGGCGACGCCGTCCGCGCGG
>NZ_BCPP01000720.1:0-3737 GCF_016586125.1 Burkholderia sp. E168m23 | reverse complement strand
GCCCACGCGTGCGCGCAGTGCGGCCATCCTCGGCTGCGCGTCGCCCGATGCGGCGATACCGTCGAGCACGCGCGCCACCTCGTCGACCAGCGGGTCCGACGCATCGTGCGCGCGCGCCGCGTGCTCGCGGATCGCCTGCGCCGCCGCCTGCGCCGTCAGCACGCCGAGCGCCGCCGCGCGCAAATGGCCGATCGCGCCGCGCACCGGCGGTGCGCCGGCCGCCGCATATTCCGCCGCGGTGTCGAGTTCGAGCGCGTCCGCGAACAGCCGGTGCACGGCCGCGCCGTTCGGCTCGCGGCGCAGCGCGCCCGCGCCGAGCGCCACCGCACGCTCGAGATAGCGCGCGAGCCGCGTCCGGACATCGTGCAGCGGCGCGCCCGGCGCGAACACCGTGTCGAACAGCGCCGCGCACAGGATGCCGACCACCACGTATAGAAACCGCGCGACCGCGATATCGAATGCATGCAGCGGCGCCGATACCGCATCCATCGCGACGATCGCGGCCGTATAACCGGCGAGCACCGCCGCATACGCGCGAAAATTCCGCTGGAACGTCGCGACGCCCGCACACAGGCCGATCCACGCGGCAAGCGCCGGCAGGAACAGCTCGGGCGTCTGCGCAAACGCACCGGTCAGCGCGAGCGCGACGGCCGCCCCGATCGCGGTGCCGAGAATCCGGTACTGGCTCTTCGACAGCCCCATCCCGCGGCTGCCCTGCGCGACGATCCACACGGTCGACGCGGCCCATTTCGGATCGTCAAGATTCATCCGAAACGCGATATAGAGCGCGAGCAGCGAGGCGGCCGTATTGCGGAGCGCGAAGGCAAGCGCGCCGGGCGGCAGCGTCGGGCGCGCGTCGCGCAGCGCGGCCCGGACGGCCGCGAGCGTCGGCATGCTGGGGAAGGCGAATTTCATGCGGCGAGCATACGGTCGCGCCCCGCGCGCCACTACGGGGCAGCGGCGGGATGCGTTATTGCAGCGGGCGGGATAATCGGCTCGACCTGCAGCGTTCCGGTCCGTGACGGTAAGATGCGCGCAGGCCGAACATTGAAACGAATCGCATGGACCTCGAGAGCATCCGGATATTCCTGCGCGTGGTGGAGCGCGGCAATTTCACCGCCGCCGCCACGCAACTCGACATGCCGCTCAGCCGCGTGAGCCGCAAGATCAAGCAGCTCGAGGAGGACCTCGGCGTCCAGCTGCTGTACCGCACGACGCGCCGCGTATCGGTCACCGAAGCCGGGCGCGACTATTACGAACGCTGCCTGCGCGCCGAGGAGATCCTGCTCGACGCGGACCGTCAGGTGCGCGCGCTGCGCACGGAACCCGAAGGCACGCTGCGCGTGCTGGTGCCCTACGCGATCGGCCTGTTCGAACTGGAGCCGGCGCTCGCCGAGTTTCGCCGGCGCTACCCCCTGGTCCAGCTCGTGCTGATCTACGACAACAGCGCGCTCGACCTCGTCGAACACGGCTTCGACGTCGCGCTGCGCACCGGCGTGCTGAGCGATTCCGGCTATGTCGCGCGCTCGCTCGGCTGGTCGCACGCGAAGTTCGCGGCCAGCCCGCACTATCTCGACCGCGCGGGCCGGCCGCGCACGCCGCAGGACCTCGCCGATCACGACATCCTGTTCGTCGGCCGCGACACGCCGGGCCTGACGCTGCGCCTCACCAACGCCGCCGGCGACGTCGCCGACGTGCCGGTGCGGCCCGTGCTGATCTCGAACGAATCGGTCACGGTGCTGCGCCAGGCAGCGAGCGGCGGCGGCATCGCACTGATTTCGACCCACTTCACCACCCGGCGGCTCGAGAGCAACGAACTCGAAATCGTGCTGCCCGACTGGCATCGCACCGACGACGTCGAGCTGCACGCGCTCTACCCGAAGCGCGCGACGCTCGACAGCAAGGTGCGCGCGTTCGTCGAGTTCCTGACGGAAGTCTTCACCGCGTGGCGGACCGCGTCGCAGAGCCTGTAATCGATGCATGTCTGCTGCATTATTGCAGTGCAGGAAAGGAATTAATGAGCATGCGAGCGTTGATCGCCGCTCGCCGCATCGTTAGCCTGTGGCGATGAAAAATCACCACACACGCTACGGCAGCCACCTGAGCGCTGCCCGCCGACGCATCACGCGCGTCGCGCCTTCCTGACCGGCCGGCCCGCGTCCCGAAGCCCGTCACGGCTTCGCCATTCCGATTCACCGCTCGAACCGTACACCGCACGCGACAGCACCCCTCGGCGGGCCGCCGTGCGGCGTGCGTGCATCCGTCCGTTGCGCGCTTCGCCGCGCGCCTGCACGTCGCGTGCAGGCGCGGCGAACGGCATGCGCCGTACGGCCTTCGTCCATCACGCAGGAACGCCATGTCCTCTCCCTCGTCTTCAGGCCCGCTGTCGGGCGGCCGGCTCGTCATCGGCACGATCGCGGTCTCGCTGGCGATGTTCATGAACGTGCTCGATTCGTCGATCGCGAACGTCGCGATCCCGACGATCTCGGGCGACCTCGGCGTGTCGGTCGACGAAGGCACGTGGGTGATCACGATCTTCGCGGCGGCGAACGCGGTGTCGATTCCGCTGACCGGCTGGCTCACGCAGCGCTTCGGCCAGGTACGCCTGTTCGTCACGTCGATCCTGCTGTTCGTGTTCGCGTCGTGGCTGTGCGGGATCGCACCGAACCTGCCGACGCTGCTCGCCGCGCGAATCCTGCAAGGTGCGGTGGCGGGGCCGCTCGCGCCGTTGTCGCAGGCGCTGCTGCTCGGCGCGTGGCCACGGCAGAAGTCGTCGACGGCGCTCGCGCTGTGGTCGATGACGGCGCTCGTCGGGCCGATCGCGGGGCCGTCGCTCGGCGGCTGGATCACGTACGACTACAACTGGTCGTGGATCTTCTACATCAACATTCCGGTCGGCTTCTTCGCGGCGGCCGTCACGTGGTTCGTGTTCCGCGATCGCGAATCCGCCACGCGCCGCCTGCCGATCGACACGGTCGGCCTGCTGCTGCTCGTGCTGTGGGTCGCCTCGCTACAGATCATGCTCGACAAGGGCAAGGATCTCGACTGGTTCAACTCGCCCGTCGTCGTCGCGCTGGGCATCGTCGCGCTGATCGGCTTCGCGTTCTTCCTCGTGTGGGAACTGAACGAAGCCAATCCGATCGTCGACCTGCGCCTCTTCACGCAGCGCAATTTCGCGGGCGGCACGATCGCGATCTCCGTCGCGTATGGGATGTTCTTCGGCACGCTCGTGCTGCTGCCGCAATGGATGCAGGGCTATCTCGGCTACCGCGCGGTCGATTCGGGGCTCGCCACCGCGCCGCTCGGGGTGTTCGCGATCCTGCTCACGCCGGTCATGGGGCGCCTGCTGCCGCGCACCGATCCGCGTTATATCGCGACGCTCGCATTCGTCGGCTTCGCGGTCGTGTTCATGATGCGCACGACCTTCTACACCGACGTGTCGCACTGGGATCTGGTGCTGCCGACGCTGCTGCAAGGCATTCCGATGGCGATGTTCTTCGTGCCGCTGACGTCGATCATCCTGTCCGGGCTGCCGCCGGAAAAGATTCCGGCGGCAGCCGGCCTGTCGAATTTCGGCCGCACGTTCTGCGGTGCGGTGGGCACGTCGCTGATCAGCAATGCGTGGAACGACCGCACGATCCTGCACCACGTGCGGCTCACCGAACAGGCGAGCGTCACCAATCCGGTCTTCACGCAGCAGCTCGACACGACCCGTTCGCTGCTGCACCTGAGCCCCG
>NZ_BCPP01000719.1:0-3744 GCF_016586125.1 Burkholderia sp. E168m23 | reverse complement strand
ATCGTTGCCGGCATCGCGAAAGTGTGTGGCAACCGCGTGGCACAGCTCGGTCGCCATCAAACGCATCAGTGGGGATTCATCCGCCGGTGCGACCACGACGATGGCTTTGGACAAGCCTTCGGGGCCAAGCGAGTGCTCGATAAACTCTCGCACCTCGCGGCCTCGCTCGCCGATCATGCCAACCACCACCACATCGGCCGCGGCCTGGCGCGCGATCATGCCGAGTAGCACGCTCTTGCCAACGCCACTGCCAGCAAAAAGGCCAACGCGCTGCCCGCGGCCCAACGTCAGCATGCCGTCGATCGCGCGCACGCCTACGTCCATCACCCCCTCCACCGGCTGCTTGCGCAGCGGGTTCACGCGCGGGGGAGCCAGATCGAGCACGGCGTCGCCGACGAGCGGACCACGGCCGTCGATCGGTTCACCGAGGCCATCGACGATGCGGCCCCGCCATCCAGCGCCGATCGACAGCCTGCGCGCACTTTCATCGCCAAACACGCGCGCGCCCGCGGCCAAACCCTCTGCGGGCCTGAAGGGCATCAAATACGACACGCCTTCCCGAAAGCCGACCACGCGGGCGTCGAGCCAGTCATTCGATGCGGTTTCGATCCGTGCGAGTTGACCGGTCTCGAATGCATAGCCGGTCACCTCAAGCAGGAGGCCCGAGACGGCGGACAAGCGCCCTACCGGCCTTGCGACGGGCACATCGCCAAGGTGAAGCTTGCCGAGTACGGATTCGTTCATGCTGGCACTCCGTCCGAGTCATCGGCATGGGCATGCGCAAGCTGCGAGGTAATCCGCTCGATGCAGGCGACAAGGCGCTGACCACAGCCCGCGTCCATTTCGATGTCATCGGCCCGCACGCGGCATTCGCCGGGCTCGAGCCGGTCGTCCGGCACCAGTTGCCAGCCCTGCGCTCGGTCGGGTGCCGCTTCAGCCAGGCGCGCGTAATCGGCCGGGTTCAGTCGCACGCTGACGGATTCGGGCGGTTTCGTCAGCGTGCCGACGGCTTCATCCACAAACGCGAGGATCCGCTCGGGACGAGTTTCAAGCTCCGCACGCGCAACCTGCCGGGCAACGTCGCCAACGAGCTCGGCCACTTCGCTGCGCACCTTGGCTCGATACGCTTCCTGCACGCGCTGGAAGCCACGAACCAGCGCGTCGACCGGTGCTACCAGCGCATCGAACCCAGAACGCACATCGCGGCGTGCGCCTTCGGCGCCGACTCGTTCGCCGGCGGCAAAGCCCTCCTCGTAACCCGCTTGCCGAGCTTCTTCAAGCAATTCCGCGGCCGGTGGTACATGCAGTTGCTCGGAGAGCAGATCCACCTCGTCGGGCGCCGTGAATCCGCCAAGCTGCTCGCTTGCCGCGCGAATGCGTGCCAGCGAGGGAAATGCATAGCGTCGGTACGTCCTCATCGAAGTGCTTCCTCCGCCACGAGCCGAAGTTCGATGTCGCCGTCGTCGGCAAGTCTTCGTACGATGTCCATGATTTCGCGGCGCGCCGACTCGACTTTGCCCGGGATTGCGGGTTCCGTCCGGCGCAACATCTCCTCGAAGGCCTGCACCGCGCGCCGCGGCATCGAGCGCAACAGTGCGTCGCGCACAGCTGGGTCGGCACCCTTAAGCGCCACGCCCCACAGCGCCGTGTCGACATGTTCGAGAATGACGGAGATCACCTCATCATCCTGGTTCGCGATCACCGCGAAATCGTAGATAAGGTCTTCCACCGCTGCCACCAACTCCGGGTCTCGGGCACGCAGAATTTCCACTATGTGGGCGCGGTCGCCCGGCATACGGTTAATGATGTCGGCGGCCTGCCGCACACCTTCGACGGCCGTGCTTTGTGTGCCAAGGTTAGCGATGCAGCCGTCGACTACGTCTTCCAAGTCTCGCAGCAGGTCATGATCGATCTCGGTCAGACGCGCGATATCGAGCAGCACTTGCTCGCGTCGCACTTCGGGCAGCGCCTGAATCACGCGGCTCGCCTGCTCCGGCGGCAGGAAGACGAGGAACATGGCTTGCATGCGTACGTGCTCATCGCGCAGGCGGTCGGCAAGCCATTGCGGCTGTGCCCACTGCAGGCGCGCCATTTTCGGGCCTATCGCGTCACCGTAAATCTTGTTGAGCACGCTGTTGGCCACCACACCGCCGAGCGCCATCTCAAGCGAGCGCTGCAAGAACGAGCGCGAAGCACCCCGTACACCGCTCTGCTCGCGAAAATTCGTGAAGAAGTGCTCGATGGTGTTCTGCACAGCCTCCACCTTGACGCCCTGCATGCGTGACATGGCCAGTGTCACGTCCAGCAACTCCTCGCGCGAAAGGCATCGCAGCACGCCCGCCGCAGCTTCCTCGCCGATGCTGAGCAGGATGATGGCGGCACGCTCTACCGCGGCAAGATTCTGGGCCGGCGGGCCTGCCGTTATGACGGTGTCCACGGTCGCAGGTACGTCAGTTGGTGTGCTCATCGTCTCGAATCCAGGGTTTGATGACTTCGGCAACGCGCTCAGGGTCCTGAGCGGCCAGATGCTTCAGGTGTGCGATCAGCACGTCGGCGCCGGAGCCAATCGGCGGGAGATTCGCGTCGGCCAGCAGCAGGGGCTGCGTGTCGGCGTCGGCGGCTGCCGCAAGCGCCGGGGTTTCCGGACCGCCGGGTACGGCGTTGGCGCCTTGCGACTGCGGATCGCGCCCGCCGTTGGCCCAAATGCGAAGCACCTTAAGCAGCGGGCGGAAGATGAATACGAACCCGAGTAGCGCACCCAATGCCCACGCTGCCCAAGTACCAATCGTTACGATGTTGTCGGGCTGTTTCCACCACGGCTGCGATACGGACACCGGCGTGCCGCGGAAGTCCAGCGACGACACCGTCAGTGCATCTGCACGGTCGGCATCGATGCCCAAGCCATTGCGCAGGATCGTGTCCACCTGCGCAAGTTGTGCTGGCGCCCAAGCCTTTCCACCGCCGGGCGCGGCGGCGTTGTTCAGAACCACCGCCACGTTCACGCGCTTTACGCGCACGGGACTGCGCTTGATCTGGACGACATTGCGGTCGTAAGCGTATTGGCGTGTCTGCGCGTTCTTGGCCGAGTGTGGCGCTTCGGGCATGCTGGCAGTCGACGGCGGCGCCGGGCGGTTCGACAATGAACCCGGTACACCCAACGCTGCCTGACCGATGTCCTTCTCGTCGCGAATCGCTTCCTGTGTCACCTTCGGGGCCTCGCCGTATTGCTCGCGGGTCTCTTCCACGCGATCGTGGTCCAGCTCGACGGCAACGCTCGCGCGAAAGTTGCCGTCCCCCAACACAGGCGTGAGCAACTCGCGAATATTGCGCAATACCTGTTCACGCATTTGCGCACCCAACTCGCTATCGCGTGTGGAATTTCCCAGTACCGGATCGATCTGCGCGGAGAGGTGATTGCCGGCCTGGTCTATCACCGTCACGCGAGCCGGGTCGAGGTTCGCCACGCTGCCCGCTACCAGCGCGACTATCGCGGCAATCTGCTCCTTGCTCAGCTTGCGGTTGGGCTTGAGCGTGAGCACCACCGACGCCGAACTCTTGTCGCCATCGGCCAGAATGAACGACGCCGATTTGGCGATCGACAGATGCACACGAGCCGACGACACCGGCTCGAGCGCCATAACACTCTGCGTCAGTTCGCCTTCGAGGCCACGCCGAAACCGAACGTCCTGCACGAACTGACTGACGCCCAGCGGATCGCTCTTGTCCACCTGCTCCAGCCCCTCC
>NZ_BCPP01000718.1:0-3752 GCF_016586125.1 Burkholderia sp. E168m23 | reverse complement strand
TCAAGCGGGTCGGCCACGAGCAGGCCAGGCGGATCGTCGGCTTCTACGACGAAGGCGTCGCGTACGTCGAACGCAAGCTCGTCGAATACGCGATCGACTGCGACTACCACGCGTCGGGCATCATTCGCGCGGGCGTGCATCCGTCGCAGGAGAAGCGCCTGCGCGAAAGCATGGCCACCGGCATCGAACTCGGCTCGCCCGCGCAGTTTCTCGATGGTGCAGCGATGCGCGAACGCGGCATTCCGCCGGCCTTCCTGTTCGGCGCATACGTGCCGGGTGGCGGCACGCTCGATCCGGGCAAGTACGTGGCGGGCTTGCGGCGAGCGGCGCTCGCGGCTGGCGTGAAACTCTACGAGAACACCGCGCTGCTCGACTTCGACGCGGGCGAGACGGTGCGTGTGCGCACCGCCCGCGGCAGCGCGAGCGCGCCGGTGCTGGTGCTCGCGACCAATGCGTACACGCCGCAACTCGGCCTGCTCGGCGACAAGGTGATGCCGCTGCGCGTGTCGGCGCTCGAAACCGAGCCGCTGTCCGATGCGCAGCTCGCGGCACTCGGCTGGCCGAATCGCGAGGGCATCGTCACGTCGCACCTGACGATGGAAAGCCACCGCCTGACCGCGCGCAACACGCTGCTGCTGACCACCAAGCGGCTGCATTACGTGTACGGCTCGCAGACGCCGAACGTGCCGGACGACGACGCGTATCGCGCGCTGCTGAAGACGCTGCACGCGCGTTTTCCGCAACTCGGCGACGTGCCGGTGCGCGCATGCTGGAGCGGCTACATCTCGTTCGCGGGCGATGCGTTGCCGGTGGTCGGCGCGGCCGGCGCGCACGGCAACGTGTTCTACACGGCCGGGTGTTCGGGGCATGGCGTCGGCACGCAATCGCTGATCGGGCGCGTGCTGGCAGAACGCATTCACGATGGACGATCGCCGCTGCTCGACGCGTTGACGCACAAGACGCCGTCGGTGCCGCCCGAGCCGCTGCGATGGTGTGCGATGACCGCGATGCTCGGCGTCGCGAACCTGCTCGACGAACGCGTGAACCGCAAGGTGCGGCCGGCGTAGCGGCACGTGTGATCGTCGCGACACGCCAACGTGCCTTCGGCCGGGCCGCCCGACGCAAGGGCGGCTCGATGGAAAATGCCGCGCGCATCGGGTATAGTCGTTGGCGCTCCGTAAGGCACGGAGCGTCCATTCGACGAAGCCGAAACGCCATCTTCACGACGAACACGATGACAGTGTCCAACGAGCAGCGCAGCACCCGAAAGCGGCGCACTTCGACTGCCACCGCCGCAGCGAGCAACACCGACGGCTTGCGGGCGCAAGGCCTGCGCACGCGCAACACGATCATTCGCGTCGCGCGCAAGCTGCTGCTGGAAGGCGGTCCGCTCGAATTCTCGCAGCGCGCGGTTGCGGCCGCCGCGGGCATCAGCGTCAGCAATCTGCAGTACTACTTCCCGACCCGGATCGCCGTGTTGCGGGCCGTCATCGAGCCGGTCATCGAAGCGTATCTCGACGACATGAAGCGCGCGATCAGCCGCGATGCGTCGCCGCGCGACGTGTTCGAAGAGATCATCGTGCGCTCGATCGCCGATGCGAAAGATGCGAAGTACAACGCATTGTTCCGGCATTTCCTGTCGTTCGCGGCCACCGACGCCGAATGCCTGAAGCTGTGCGAAGAATGGTATTCGGCGCTCACGCGCGACCTCACGCAGCTGGTGCGCGCGCTCACGCCCACCTTCAGCGCGGCCGACAGCCGGCATGCGGCCACGATGCTGATCGCGCTGGCCGACGGCCTCGCGATGCAGTACGGCACCATCGGGCGGCACACGCAGGCGCTCGACGCGTATTTCGCGGCGACGTCGCGCGCGATCGCCTACGGCACGCTGGCGGCGCCCGCGGTTAAATAACGGCGCGATCCGCCGCTGCGGCCACGCGCACCGAGACAGGGGAATACCCTGTCTTTTTTTTGCTTCCTGTGTTTGTCATGATGACCTATGTTTGGTATGTATTACTAGATGTGGGATGGCCGGGCGCGTCCGCTGCCGGGCCGACATGATTCGAGTCCAGGAGGAGAACGGAGATGATTCGTCTGAACAAGTCCGCGGCGCTGCCCGTGGTCGGCATGACCGGCTTCGAGACGCCGCTGAGCGAAGAGGAAAGCGCAATCCAGCACACGGTTCATCGTTTTGCGCGCGACGTGCTGCGGCCGATCGGCCGCGAGCTCGACCGGATGACGGCGGAGGACGTGATCGCCCCGGGCTCGCCGTACTGGGCCGCGATCGTCGAGAGCGCGAAGCTCGGGCTCGATCCGCAGTTGATCGCGCAGTTTCCGCCGGAGACGGCCGTGCGCATCGAGTCGCTGATCGGCGAGGAGCTCGGCTGGGGCGATTCGGGCCTCGCCGTGTCGATCGGCGCGGCCACGATGCCGCTGATGATGGCGCACACGGTCGGCAATACCGAGCTGATCGAGATGTGCGCGGGCAAGGTCGGCTGCTGGATGAACACGCAGCCCGATCGCGGCTCGGACGCGGCGATCCTGTATCGGCAAGAACTCGCCGGGAACGGCCGGCAGCCGGTCGGCAACGTGACCGCGAAGGTCGGCGCCGACGAGATCGTGATCAACGGGCAAAGCTCGGCGTGGATCTCGAACGGCTCGGTCGCTCAGGTCGCGCTCGCGTACATGGCGGCCGACTACGGCGACGGCTTCTACGGCGAAGGCGAGCGCAGCGCGTTCACGAACGGCATCGCGATGATCCTGCCGCTCGATCTGCCCGGCGTGTCGCGCGGCAAGCCGCTCGACAAGATCGGCCAGCGCTCGCTGCCGCAGGGCGAGATCTATTTCGACAACGTGAAGGTGCCGAAGCGCTTCGCGGTCGCGCTGAAGGACGACTATCTCGGCAACCTCGCGTCGACGTGGTCGTACGCGGGCACGCACATGTGCCAGGTGTTCGTCGGCGCGGCGCGGGCCGCGTTCGAACTGGCGCTCGCGTATTGCCACGAGCGCAAGCAGGGCGGCGCGCTGCTGATGGATCATCAGATGACGCACCTGCGCATCGGCGAGATGCTGCGCCGGCTCGAGATGGCGCGCGCGATCGCGCGCCGCAGTCTCGCGTTCTCGCGGATGTCGCCGCAGAGTCATCCGTACGCGACCGCGCAGGCGAAGGTGAGCGTGACCGAGGAAGCGATGAAGATCACGCACGAGGCGTTCCAGCTGTTCGGCGGCAACGGCACCACGCGCGAATTCCCGATCGAGAAGCTGTTCCGCGACGTGCGCTCGGCGCTGATCGAGGACGGTGAGAACTACATTCTCGCGTCGCGCCTCGGTGTGCTGGCCGGCAAGCTTTACGAGAACGGCTGGACGCGGGAGTAAGCGGTGCCGTGCCGCTCCGCGGCCACGCCCCGGCAGAACATCGCAGGGGCGCGGACCGACCGTCAGTGCCCGACTTCCTTCAGCAGCGCGGCGGCCGCGAGCTTGCCGATGCCGTTCGACGCGAGCGGGCTGTCGCCCGTGATCAGTTTGCGGTCCTGATGGCAGCGCCCGGTCATGTCCTTGTTCAGCACGCGCGCGCCGAGCTTTTCGAGGCTCTGCGCGACGAGCCACGGCAGCGGGCCCGGCATGTAGCCGATGTCGAGGTTCGGCCCCGTGTCGAGCGCATCCGGAAACACGCAGAGCTCGTAGTCCTTGAATGGGTAGTCCTCGGGATCTTCGTCGACGGCGGCCGACAGCAGGCATGCGGGGCCGTGACA
>NZ_BCPP01000717.1:0-3755 GCF_016586125.1 Burkholderia sp. E168m23 | reverse complement strand
GGTGCCGCGGTAGCGCAGGCGACCGTCGGCGATCTGCGTGATCCGCGATTCCAGGACCGGCACGCCCCAGTCGAGCGAACGTTCGGCGACGCCGCCCGCGCGCTTCGCGTCGGCGCGGCGGCGCGCGAGCAGGCGCACTTCGTTGGCGTCGTAGCGGCGGCGCTTGGTCGCGCCGTCGGGCAGCGAGCGCAGCAGGCCGCGGCTCACGTACGCATAAAGGGTGCTCACGCTGACGCCGAGCATGCCGGCGGCTTCCTGCGCGCTGAGAGACGTCATGCCGGTTGCTCCTGTCGCCGCGCATGAAGCGCGGGCCCGCTACAACTATTCGTTATGTATTGATTCGCGCAATCAAGATTGATCGCGCCTGACGCGAATTCTAGACTCGATTCCGTCTCCTCAACGGCGTCTCCTTCACCATGACACCCGATTCCGCCTTGGCGCATCTTTGGCAACTCGCACGCGGCGAACGCGACACGCTGGCCCGCACGACCGTGACCGGGCAGGACCCGACGCTACCGTCGACGTTTCATGTCGGCACGCTCGCCGCCGCGACGATCGCCGCAGCCGGGCTCGCGGCAGCCGAATGCCATCGGCTGCGGACGGGCGTGGCGCAATCGGTCGACGTGTCGGTGCGCGACGCGCTCGTGGCGTTCCGCAGCGAACGCTACCTGCGCGTGGACGACGGCCCACCGCCGGAGTTGCGTCATCCGGTGACCGGCTTCTTCGAGACGGGCGACGGACGCTGGATTCAACTGCACGCGAATTTCCCGCATCACCTGCACCGTATTCTCGACGTGCTCGGCTGCGGCCGGCAGCCCGCCGACGTCGCCGCGGCGATCCGCACCTGGGACGGCGCGGCGCTCGATACCGCGCTGGCCGACGCCGGCCTGTGCGCGGCATTGATCAGAACCCCTGACGAATGGGCGGCGCACGAGCAGGCGCGCGCGATCGCGTCGCTGCCGCTGTTCGAGATCGAGCGGATCGGCGACGCGCCGGCCGAGCCGATCGGCCGCGGCGACGCCAGCCAGCCGCTGGCCGGCGTGCGCGTGCTCGATCTCACGCGCATCATCGCGGGCCCGGTCGCGGGCCGCACGCTGGCCTCGCACGGCGCGCAGACGCTGCTCGTCAACGGTCCGCACCTGCCGAACATCGCGCCGCTCGTGATCGACAACGGGCGCGGCAAGCGTTCGACGTGGATCGATTTGCGCGACGCGGAAGGCGTCGATACGCTGCACGCCCTGGCGCGCGAGGCGGACGTGTTTCTGCAGTCGTACCGCCCCGGCGCGCTCGCCGCGCGCGGTTTCACGCCGCATGCGCTGGCGGCGCGGCGGCCCGGCATCGTCTACGTGTCGGTGTCGGCGTACGGGCATGCAGGGCCGTGGGCGCAGCGGCGCGGGTTCGACAGCCTCGTGCAGTCGGCGAGCGGCATCGCATGGCACGAGCAGCAGGCCGCGCAGGCGAGCGGGCCGCGCCATCTGCCGTGCCAGGCGCTCGATCATGCAACGGGGTATCTCGCGGCGTTCGGCGCGATGATCGCGCTCGCCCGGCGGGCGCGCGAAGGGGGAAGCTGGCACGTGCGGATGTCGCTCGCGCAGACGGGGCGCTGGCTGCAGTCGTTCGGCGCGGTGCCGGACGGGCTGCAGGCGCCCGATCTCGCGCTGGCCGACGTGCGCGACCGGATCGACCGCATCGCGTCGCCGTTCGGCGCGCTCGATACCGTGCGGCCGGCCGAGCGGTTGTCGGCGACGCCGCCGTCGTTCGCGCGGCCGCCCGTGCCGCTCGGCACCGACGACGCGCGCTGGCTGTGAGGGGAGGCGGCGCGGCTCGCGTTACTTGCGTAGCTCGACGACGAAATCGTAGTAGTCGTTGCGGCAGTAGGTATCGGTCAGTTCGATCGCGCGCTGGTCGGACGTATAGCCGATCCGCGTGATCAGCAGCAGGGCGTCGTGGGGGGCGATGCCCATCTGCTCGGCGATCTCGTCGGTCGCGTTCACCGCGCGGAAATGCTGCAGCGCGCGCACGATCGGTGTGCCGCGCGCTTCGAGATAGCTGTACAGCGAACCGGCGATTGCCTGCGGATCGGGAATCAGCGTCGCGGGGAACGTCGAGTTCTCGACGGCCATCACGATGCCGTCGGCGAGACGCAGGCGTTTCAGGCGCGTAACCGATGCGGCCGGCGACAGGCCGAGCTGGATCACTTCGTCGCGGTTGGCGGGCTGGATTTCGCGCGCGAGCCACTGCGAGCTCGGCTTGAAACCGCGGCGCTCGAGCATCTCGCTGAAGCTCGACAGCCGCGACAGCGGGTCCTCGTAGCGCGGCTGGATGAAGTTGCCCGCGCCTTGCGTACGGCGGATCAGGCCTTGCTCGACGAGCAGCGCAATCGCCTTGCGCGCGGTGATGCGCGACACGCCGAGCGCTTCGGACAACACACGCTCGGAAGGCAGCGCTTCGCCGGCCGTCCAGCGGTTGTCGTGGATCGCATCGCCGAGCTTGCGGGCGAGCTGCAGGTAGAGCGGCGTATCGTTGTCGGGGTCGGGGCGCAGGTCCTGCCAGCGGTCGTCCGTGGGTGCCTTCATACAATGGGTATCGATCAGGTTGCGGCCATTCTAAGTCATCATGCCGCGCCGTTATAGCCGGTTTTTGCCGCGTAATAGGCCGGGGGCGCACCGATTGACTACACTGATGCGTCGTATCCGATGCTTCGGCCGCGATGGGCGGCCACGAATCCGCGACGAGGACACGCATGACAGACACGATCGCCACGGTCGTCTTGCCGAACGGCGAGACGATTCCGAAGCTGGGCCTGGGCACCTGGGAAATGGGCGAGCGGCCGGCGCGGCGCGCGGACGAGATCGCCGCGCTGCGCGAAGGCATCGAACTCGGGATGACGCTGGTCGATACAGCCGAGATGTACGGCGACGGTGCGACCGAGGAACTCGTCGGCGACGCGCTCGCCGGCTTGCGCGACGACGTGTTCCTCGTCAGCAAGGTCTACCCGCACCATGCGAGCCGGCGTGGCGTCGTCGCCGCGTGCGACGCGAGCCTCAAGCGCCTGCGTACCGATCGCCTCGATCTATACCTGCTGCACTGGCGCGGTTCGGTGCCGCTCGCGGAAACGGTCGAGGGCTTCGACGCGTTGCAGCGCGCGGGCAAGATCCGCCACTGGGGCGTGAGCAACTTCGATACGGCCGACATGGCCGAACTCGTCGACGAGGCGGGCGGCGGTGCGTGCGCAACCAACCAGATTCTCTACAACATCGCGCGACGCGGCCCGGAATTCGACCTGCTGCCGTGGCTGGCCGACCATCGTATTCCGGCGATGGCGTACAGCCCGGTCGATCACGGGCGGCTGCCGAAACGCTCGCCGCTCGACGAGATCGCGCGGCTGCGCGGCGTGTCGGTGATGCGCGTCGCGCTGGCGTGGGTGCTCGCGCAGCCGGGCGTATTCGCGATTCCGAAGGCGTCGCGGATCGAACACGTGCGCGACAACCGCGCCGCGCTCGATGTCGTGTTCAGCGATGACGAGCGCGCGCAGCTTGACGCATATTTCCGTCCGCCGCGCAGCAAGCGCGCGCTCGAGATGCTCTGACCGACTTCGGCCGGGCAACGCGTCGGGTCAGTGGTTGCCGCCGGACGATCCGCCGTTGCCGTGACCGCCGCCATTGCCGTTGCCGGTGCCATGGCCGTTGCCGACGCCGTTGGCACCGCCGTTGCCGGCGCCGCCGCTGCCATTGCCGTTACCGTTGCCGCCGCCA
>NZ_BCPP01000716.1:0-3758 GCF_016586125.1 Burkholderia sp. E168m23 | reverse complement strand
ATCCGCACGTTGACGCGCGAGGCCAGCTCGACTTCCTTGTTCTCGTACGCGCGGATGACTTCCGACACGCCCGTGAACGACAGGCCTTCGCCCTTGCCGTTGACCGCTTCGCGGGTCGCGTAGTACAGACCCAGCACGATATCCTGCGACGGCACGATCGACGGATCGCCGTTGGCCGGGAACAGCACGTTGTTCGATGCGAGCATCAGCGTGCGCGCTTCCATCTGCGCTTCGAGCGACAGCGGCACGTGAACGGCCATCTGGTCACCGTCGAAGTCGGCATTGAACGCCGCGCAGACGAGCGGGTGCAGCTGGATTGCCTTGCCTTCGATCAGCACCGGCTCGAACGCCTGGATACCGAGACGGTGCAGCGTCGGCGCACGGTTCAGCATCACCGGATGCTCGCGGATCACCTCTTCGAGGATGTCCCACACCACCGGCGTCTGGTTCTCGACTTCCTTCTTCGCAGCCTTGATGGTCGTCGCGACGCCCATCACTTCCAGCTTGTTGAAGATGAACGGCTTGAACAGCTCGAGCGCCATCAGCTTCGGCAGACCGCACTGGTGCAGCTTCAGCGTCGGGCCGACCACGATGACCGAACGGCCCGAGTAGTCGACGCGCTTGCCCAGCAGGTTCTGACGGAAACGACCGCCCTTGCCCTTGATCATGTCGGCGAGCGACTTCAGCGGACGCTTGTTCGCGCCCGTCATCGCCTTGCCGCGACGACCGTTGTCGAGCAGCGAGTCGACGGCTTCCTGCAGCATCCGCTTTTCGTTGCGGACGATGATTTCAGGCGCCTTCAGCTCGAGCAGACGCTTCAACCGGTTGTTACGGTTGATCACGCGGCGATACAGGTCGTTCAGGTCCGACGTCGCGAAACGGCCGCCGTCCAGCGGCACGAGCGGACGCAGTTCCGGCGGCAGCACCGGCAGCACTTCGAGGATCATCCACTCGGGCTTGATGCCCGAACGCTGGAATGCCTCGAGGACCTTCAGGCGCTTCGCGTACTTTTTGATCTTCGCTTCCGAGCCGGTGTTCTTCAGCTCGGTGCGCAGCGTCTCGACCTGCTCGTCGATGTTGATCGCGCGCAGCAGTTCACGCACGCCTTCCGCGCCCATTTCGGCACGGAATTCGTCGCCGTATTCCTCGACCTTGTTGTAGTAATCCTCTTCGGTCATGATCTGCCGCGCCTTCAGCGGCGTCATGCCCGGTTCGATCACCACGTACGCTTCGAAGTACAGCACGCGTTCGATGTCGCGCAGCGTCATGTCGAGCACCATGCCCAGACGCGACGGCAGCGATTTCAGGAACCAGATGTGCGCGACCGGCGAGGCCAGTTCGATGTGGCCCATCCGCTCGCGACGCACCTTCGCCAGCGTCACTTCGACGCCGCACTTCTCGCAGATCACGCCGCGGTGCTTCAGGCGCTTGTACTTGCCGCACAGGCACTCGTAGTCCTTGATCGGCCCGAAGATCTTCGCGCAGAACAGACCATCGCGTTCCGGCTTGAACGTACGGTAGTTGATGGTCTCCGGCTTCTTCACTTCGCCGAACGACCACGAACGGATCTTGTCGGGCGAGGCCAGACCGATCTTGATCGCGTCGAAAACTTCTTCCTGTTGGACTTGCTTGAATAGATCGAGCAGAGCTTTCATTGCTTTCTCTCCGTAGTCCGATTAATTGCGGTCGAGATCGATATCGATACCGAGCGAGCGGATTTCCTTCACGAGCACGTTGAAGGATTCCGGCATGCCTGCATCGATCACGTGATCGCCCTTGACGAGGTTTTCGTACACCTTCGTCCGGCCGGTCACGTCGTCCGACTTCACCGTCAGCATTTCCTGCAGCACGTAGGACGCGCCGTACGCTTCGAGCGCCCACACTTCCATTTCACCGAAACGCTGGCCACCGAACTGCGCCTTACCACCCAGCGGCTGCTGCGTGACGAGCGAGTACGGGCCGGTCGAACGCGCGTGCATCTTGTCGTCGACCAGGTGGTGCAGCTTCAGGTAGTGCATGTAGCCGAGCGTCACGCGACGTTCGAACATTTCACCCGTGCGGCCGTCGTACAGGCGGACCTGGTTCTTCGACGGGTTCATGCCGAGCTGTTCGGCGATGTCGTCCGGGAACGCGAGGTCGAGCATCTTGCCCATTTCTTCCTCGGTCGCACCGTCGAACACCGGCGTCGCGAACGGCACGCCTTCGCGCAGGTTCTTCGCGAGTTCGAGGATCTCGTCGTCGGTGAAGCTTTCCAGATCTTCCTGGCGGCCCGACTCGTTGTAGATCTTCGTCAGGAACGTGCGCAGTTCCTCGATCTTCGCCTGACGCTGCAGCATTTCGCCGATACGCCAGCCGAGGCCCTTCGCGGCCCAGCCGAGGTGCACTTCCAGAACCTGACCCACGTTCATCCGCGACGGCACGCCGAGCGGGTTCAGCACGACGTCTGCCGGACGGCCATCGGCCATGTACGGCATGTCTTCGATCGGGACGATCTTCGACACGACACCCTTGTTACCGTGACGGCCTGCCATCTTGTCGCCAGGCTGCAGACGGCGCTTCACCGCGAGGTACACCTTGACCATCTTCAGCACGCCCGGCGGCAGTTCGTCGCCTTGCGTGAGCTTCTTGCGCTTCTCTTCGAACGCGAGATCGAACTGGTGACGCTTCTCTTCGATCGAGTTCTTGATCGCTTCGAGCTGCGCCGCTGCTTCGTCGTCCGCGAGGCGGATGTCGAACCAGTGGTAGTGGTCGAGGTCTTCCAGGTAAGCCTGGTCGATCTTCGTGCCCTTCGCGAGCTTCTTCGGACCGCCGTTCGCGACCTTGCCCACGAGCATGCGTGCGAGACGCTGGAACGCGTCGCCTTCCACGATGCGCAGCTGGTCGTTCAGGTCGAGACGGTAGCGCTTCAGTTCGTCGTCGATGATCTGTTGCGCACGCTTGTCGCGCTGGATGCCTTCACGCGTGAACACCTGGACGTCGATCACGGTGCCGCTCATGCCCGACGGCACGCGCAGCGACGTGTCCTTCACGTCCGAAGCCTTCTCGCCGAAGATCGCGCGCAGCAGCTTCTCTTCCGGCGTCAGCTGGGTCTCGCCCTTCGGCGTGACCTTGCCGACCAGCACGTCGCCTGCTTCGACTTCAGCACCGATGTACACGATGCCCGACTCGTCGAGACGGCCGAGCTGGACTTCCGCCAGGTTCGAGATGTCGCGCGTGATTTCTTCCGGCCCGAGCTTCGTGTCGCGTGCAACGACGTTCAGCTCTTCGATGTGGATCGACGTGTAGCGATCGTCCGCGACCACCTTCTCCGAGATCAGGATCGAATCCTCGAAGTTGTAGCCGTTCCACGGCATGAACGCGATCAGCATGTTCTGGCCGAGCGCGAGCTCGCCCAGGTCCGTCGAGGCGCCGTCGGCCAGCACGTCGCCGCGCGAGACCTTGTCGCCCATCTTCACGATCGGACGCTGGTTGATGTTCGTGTTCTGGTTCGAACGCGTGTACTTGATCAGGTTGTAGATGTCGACACCGACTTCACCCGCGACCGCTTCGTCGTCGTTCACGCGAATCACGATACGGCCTGCGTCGACGTAGTCGACCACACCGCCGCGGAACGCCTGGACCGTCGTACCCGAGTCGACCGCGCAGGTGCGCTCGATGCCCGTACCGACGACCGGCTTTTCCGGACGCAGACACGGCACGGCCTGACGCTGCATGTTCGAACCCATCAATGCACGGTTCGCGTCATCGTGCTCGAGGAA
>NZ_BCPP01000715.1:0-3772 GCF_016586125.1 Burkholderia sp. E168m23 | reverse complement strand
TTCCCTCTTCTTCCCCGCGCTGCGTTTCCGTTAGCGCGAAAGAGGCGTGATTTTATGCATCCGCCCCGGTCTCCGCAACCCCTTTTGTGAAATATTTTTGACATGCTATGGCGGAGTCCGCCGAGCCTTCCCAGTGCTCATATATAAGCGACACGGCAGGCGCAGCCTCGGTCGCCCTTGAGCAGCCCCGCCGTATCGCACGCAACCTTCCGTCGATTACCGCCCCACCATCGCCCTCACCACGCCGTCTCGCCGGATCAGCCCGTGATACAGCGCCGCGGCAAAGTGCGCGAGGAACGTCAGGAAGAAGAGATAGGCCAGCACGCGATGCGCGACCCGAAGCCACGCGAACGTCACCGGATCAGCCGACACCAGCGCCGGCAGTTGCACGCCGCCGCCCAGCGTCACCGGATACCCGCCCGCCGACAGCATCGCCCAGCCGATCAGCGGCATCGCGACCATCAGCGCATACAGCACGAGATGCGAACCGTGCGCAGCCACCTTCTGCCACCACGGCAGATCCTCGGGCAACGCCGGCGGCTTCGACAGCATCCGCACCACGATCCGCACACACACCAGCACCAGTACGGCCACGCCCAGCGGCTTGTGAATCGCCACCAGGATCTCGTGCCGGCCGGAAACCGACGCCACCATCCCCACCCCGATGAACAGCATCGCGAGGATCATCGCGGCCATCACCCAGTGCAGCACCCGCGCCGGCAAACTAAACGTCGTCGAAGCCTTCATCACCTTCCCTCCCCACTCACTCGCGCCACGCCTGCCACGCCGGCCTCTTCACTCGTGCGCCGCAGATACGAATCCGCATACGCGGCCGAGCGCGCCGCCAGCAACGGATCGCCCGACACCTGGATCCCCTGCGGCAGTACCGTCGGGTCGTAGTTCACATCGCGGCACGGGCCGCTGTCCTGCGCCTCCACGCGGTCGAGCACGAGCGTGCCCGCATCGATCGTCGTGCGCTGCGCGGGCCAGATCTTCGTCGCGTCGTCCACCGGGTCGCCGGGCTCCGCCAGCGTGACCAGCAGCTTCCACTTCTGCGGGCCGGCCGCGATGCGCTGCGTCACGTCCTGTTGCAGCACGTTCGGGTCCGCGGCCGTCGCGACGTCGCCGGCGCCCGCCGTCTGCTCCGGCACGACGCGCCACCGCACCGCCTGGCGCTTGCCGGCCGCGTCGACGAAGTAGAACGCGTTCAGCCCGTAATAGCTTTCGGTGACGTAGCTCGCGCTCGGCTTCGCACCCTTCACCCATTGCAGGAACGCGCCCGCTTCCGGATGCGCGCCGAAGAACGCCTTCACCTTTGCCGGGTCCGGCTTGCCCGTCTTCGGATCGGGCTGGGTCGCGAGCGTCTGCTCGTAGAACGCCTGTGGCGTCGCGACGGGAAACACCGGCATCGCGTTCATCCCCGTCCGCCATTGCTGGCCGTCCGGTGCGGTCAGCTTCAGCGCGAGGCTGCGGATCGGCACGCTGCTGTCGGGCGCATAAGGATTCCCGCCCGGCAACGCGAAGCGCCCGACCACCGGCGTGCGCACCGCCTTGAAGAACGGCGCGACCGAATACGCGCTCGCGGCGCCGTTGCCTTCGAAGTAGCCGGTCACGCACACGCCCTTCGCGTGATTGCGCCGGTAGCCGGGATGGATACCGCTGTTGGTCTGCAGCGCGTCGACGAGCCGGTGCGGGGTCAGACGCGCCGGCGCGAGCCACCCGCCGGCATACCCGAACGCCGCAGCCACGCCGGCCACCGCGCCGCCGATCACGGCCCAGCGCCACCACCCGCGCCCGGGCTCGCGCTGCGGCGAAGAAGAAGATTGCTTCATGAATGCACTCCCGATCGTCAGATCATTGTCGAACGCGCGTAGGACGCCGCCCACGCCGCTTTATTCCACGAACAGTTTTTTTCGTATGCTGGAGGGAATAACCGATGCCGGCCGGCGTCCTACGCGGCATCTACGACCCTTTCGGCAACCGGCCCGGCCATGCCCTCCACCGCCCTCGACGACGAAGCATTGCGCGAACTCATCCCCAGGCTGCGACGCTTCGCGCTCTGGCTGGCGCGCGACGTGCACGCGGCCGACGATCTCGTCCAGTCGACGCTCGAGCGTGCGCTGTCGCGCTGGACGAGCCGCCGCGACGACGCATCGCTGCGCAGCTGGCTGTTCACGATCCTGTACCGGCAATTTCTCGATGGCAAACGCAGCGCGAAGCGCTACGCGTGGCTGCTCGGCCGCATCCGCGACGACGACGAAGCGCACTGGCCGTCCGCCGAACGCGAATTCGCGGCGCGCGCGACGCTCGAAGCGTTCGGCCGGCTCTCGGACGAACAGCGCAGCCTGCTGCTGCTCGTCGCGGTCGAAGGCTTCACCTATCAGGAAGTCGCCGACCTGCTCGAAGTGCCGATCGGCACGGTGATGTCGCGGCTCTCCCGCGCGCGCCAGGCGCTGCGCCAGCTCAGCGACGGCGAACTTCCTGCTCCTTCCTTGCGGCTGATGAAGAAATGAACACCCCTCCGAACGAACATGACCTTCAGGCCTATGTCGACGGCCAACTCGACGACGATGCGCGCGCAGCGGTCGAGCGTTATCTCGCGCTGCATCCGGCGCGCGCGGAACAGGTGAAGCAATGGCAGCAGGACGCGCAGCGGTTGCGGGCCGCGCTGGAGAGCGTGCGGATGCCGGCCGATAACCCTGCGCTGGATCCGGCCGCGATTCGCGGCCGACGGGCCGAGCGCGCGCGGATGCGGTTCGCGATGGCGGCTTCCTTCGTGTTCTGCGTCGGGCTCGGGACGTTCGGCGGATGGCAGGCGCGCGGGTGGAACGCGCCGCCGCCCATCGCGCCGATGAGTGATGCGGTCAAGGCTTACCAGATGATGGTGGTCGATCGGACGGCCAAGGTCGATTACCGGCCGACCGGTGCGAGTGATTTGCAAGGGTGGCTCACCAAAGGCGTGGGCGCATCGGCGAAGCTGCCGGATTTGAGCGCGGCGGGGTTCAGGCCGGTTGGTGGGCGGTTGTTCACGACCGACAGCGGCGCTACTGCTGCGATGGTGCTCTATCAGGATGACGCGGGACGGACGTTGAGCTTCTATCTCCGGCCGGCGGAATCGAAACATCGGCTGCTGCCGAATGGGCAACGGGTGGATGGCGCGCTGCTGGCGCGGTATGGCTCGGTGAACGGGCTCAACTATGCGGTGGTCGGGCCGGCCGGGAGTCTTGGCGAGAAGGCGGTCGTGCAGGTGCTCGATCAGCAGACTTGAAGTGGTAGGATGCGCGCGCCCGACTGGTGGTCGGCGATGGCCGCCAGCGCCTTTTGTGGCGAGGCTCGGCCGGCTTGAACGGGTGCACGCTCACCACTCGAATGCACAGCGTTTCGACTGACTTTCCTCGGCTGTTATTCACACCGAAACCTCGCCGGCACCCTCACCTTTAAAATCACAGGGTTTCGAGTCGCCGCGGAACGGGATATCCACACCTCTCCTGATGGTGCTGCATGCTGACTTCGACGGGTTCGCTCACCTTTGGCATGCACAGCGTTTCTTGTTGTTTTGGGCATCGATATCCACAACCCGGGTGATTGACCGATCGTCTTCGCCGGGTTCGACTCCGCTCACCCGTTGAATGCAGCCGGTTTCGAGTGGCTTCGAGTCAACGATATCCACACGGCATTCGACGTCCGGACGTCGCCGCCGATTCGTTCGCTGCCCTCTTTCATGGTCGGCAAAGCCTTGCCGGGCAACGCATTCAGGCCGACGAGCCCATCG
>NZ_BCPP01000714.1:0-3785 GCF_016586125.1 Burkholderia sp. E168m23 | reverse complement strand
GGGCGGCTTCGAAGCCCCCATCGAGGAACACGGCCCCGATGATGGCTTCGAACGCGTCCGCGAGGATCGACGGGCGACGGAACCCGCCGCTGCGCAGTTCGCCCTCGCCCAGCCGCAGGCCGTCCGAGATATTCAGGGCCTGAGCAATTTCGTACAGCGACTGCTGCTTGACGAGATTGGCGCGTACGCGCGACAGGTCACCTTCGTCCAGCTTGCCGAAACGCTGGAACAAAAGGGCGGCCACCGCGCAATTCAGAACGGAATCGCCGAGAAACTCGAGCCGTTCATTGTGCGTGGCACTGTGACTGCGATGGGTCAAAGCCTGGCGCAACAATTCCGCATTGCGAAATTCGTAGCGCAGCCGGCTTTCCAACTGGGATGAGGGCATGTGCAGGAGTATAACGCGGGCGCCCGGTCGGGCCGAAACGGCACGGCCGGACACGAAAAGGCGTGACGAGGCGGTGTTACCGCTGGTTCTTAAAGTAGTTCGGCAATACGCGGCGCGGCCCGTGCGTCGCGTATTGCGTGTGAATCGAATGCGGTCAGTTGAAGGAGCCGATGCGCTTCAGGTCGCTGAAGTTCATCCAGATGAAGAACGCGCGGCCGACGATGTTCTGGTCGGGCACGAAACCCCAGTAGCGGCTGTCCGCGCTGTTGTCGCGGTTGTCGCCCATCATGAAGTAGTGACCGGGCGGCACCTTGCAGATCACGCCGCGGCTGTTGTACGTGCAGTTGTCGCGATACGGATAGTCGTATGCGCCCATCACGAACGGCGGCACGGCCGGGTTGTTGAGGATCGCGTTCTTCTTGTTGCCGATCGTTTCCTCGAACTGCTTCGCGTAATTCTGGCGCTCGTCATCGAAGAAATCGGGCAGCGGCGTTTCGGGCACCGGCTGGCCGTTGATCGTGAGCTGCTTGTCCTGGTACGCGACGGTATCGCCCGGCAGGCCGATCACGCGCTTGATGTAGTCGACCGACTCGTCCTTCGGATAGCGGAACACGACGACGTCACCGCGCGACAGCGGGCTGCCCTGCGTGATCTTCGTGTTGGTGACCGGCAGGCGCAACCCGTACTCGAACTTGTTGACGAGGATGAAGTCGCCGACGAGCAGCGTCGGCACCATCGAGCCCGACGGGATCTTGAACGGCTCGACGACGAACGAACGCACGACGAACACGGCCAGGATCACCGGGAAGAAGCTTGCCGTGTACTCGAGCCACCACGGCTGGCGCAGCTTTTCGTCACGCAGCTTCGAACGCGTCTGCACCGCGTTTTCGTCCGCGAAACGCTTGTCGATGCGCGACTGCTGGCGATCGAACTCCTCGATTGCCGAGTCGGCCGCCTTGCGACGCCGCGGCAGGAACACCAGTTTGTCCAACACCCACGCTACGCCCGTCACGACGACGAGCACAAAAAGAATCAGCGCAAAATTCATAAAAGGATCAGTCCTGTTATTTGTCTTCGACGCGCAAGATCGCGAGGAACGCCTCCTGCGGGATCTCGACCGAACCCACCTGCTTCATCCGTTTCTTACCTTCTTTCTGCTTCTCGAGCAGTTTCTTCTTCCGCGTGATGTCGCCGCCGTAGCACTTCGCGAGCACGTTCTTGCGCAGCGCCTTGATGTTCTCGCGCGCGACGATGTGCGCGCCGATCGCGGCCTGGATCGCCACGTCGTACATCTGGCGCGGAATGATCTCGCGCATCTTCGCGGCGACTTCGCGGCCGCGGTATTGCGATTGCGACCGGTGCACGATGATCGACAACGCGTCGACCTTGTCGCCGTTGATCAGCATGTCGACCTTCACGACGTCCGACGAACGATATTCCTTGAACTCGTAGTCCATCGACGCATAGCCGCGCGACACCGACTTCAGGCGATCGAAGAAGTCGAGCACGATTTCCGCCATCGGGATCTCGTACGTGAGCTGCACCTGGCGGCCGTGATACTGCATGTTGATCTGCGAGCCGCGCTTCTGCTCGCACAGCGTGATCACCGAGCCGACGTAATCCTGCGGCATGTAGAGATTCACGGTGACGATCGGCTCGCGGACTTCGGCAATGCGGCCGGGCTCCGGCATCTTCGCCGGGTTCTCGACCATGATCGTCGAGCCGTCGCTCTGCACGACCTCGTAGACGACCGTCGGCGCGGTCGTGATGAGATCCATATCGAATTCGCGCTCGAGCCGCTCCTGCACGATTTCCATGTGCAGCAGCCCGAGAAAGCCGCAGCGGAAACCGAAGCCGAGCGCCTGCGACACTTCCGGCTCGTACTGCAGCGATGCGTCGTTCAGCTTCAGCTTCTCGAGCGATTCGCGCAGCGCGTCGTACTGGTTGGCCTCGACCGGATACAGCCCCGCGAACACCTGCGGCTTCACTTCCTTGAAGCCCGGCAGCGGCTCGGCGGCGGCCTTGGCCGCGTGCGTGACGGTATCGCCGACCTTCGCGGCCGTCAGCTCCTTGATGCCGGCGATGATGAAGCCCACCTGCCCGGCCGACAGCGAGTCGAGATTGCGCGACTTCGGCGTGAACACGCCGACGTGCTCGACCGGATACTGCGCGCCGGTCGCCATCATCTTGATCTTGTCCTTCGGGCGCAGCGTGCCGTTGACGATGCGCACGAGCATCACGACGCCGACGTAGTTGTCGAACCACGAATCGATGATCAGCGCCTGCAGCGGCGCGGCCGGATCGCCCTTCGGCGGCGGCACCTTCGCGATCAGCGACTCGAGCACGTCTTCCACGCCGAGGCCCGTCTTCGCGCTGCAGCGCGTTGCGTCGGTCGCATCGATGCCGATCACGTCCTCGATCTCCTCGATCGCGTTCTCGGGGTTCGCGGCCGGCAGGTCGATCTTGTTCAGCACCGGCACGACCTCGACGCCGAGCTCGATCGCCGTGTAGCAGTTCGCGACCGTCTGCGCCTCGACGCCCTGGCTCGCGTCGACCACCAGCAGCGCGCCTTCGCACGCGGACAGCGAACGGCTGACCTCGTACGAGAAGTCGACGTGCCCCGGCGTGTCGATCAGGTTCAGGTTGTAGACCTTGCCGTCGCGTGCGCGATAGGACAACGCGGCAGTCTGCGCCTTGATCGTGATGCCGCGCTCGCGCTCGATGTCCATCGAGTCGAGCACCTGCGCTTCCATTTCACGGTCGGCGAGGCCGCCGCATACCTGGATGATGCGATCCGCGAGTGTCGACTTGCCATGGTCGATGTGCGCGATGATCGAGAAATTGCGAATATGATCCATTCAGTGCCGATCAAGCGAAAAAGGCGCGCTCGACGACTGCGGAGCACGCCTTGTGTAAGTCGGTGAAAAAACGGCTTATTTTAGCCGAAAAGGCTTACGCCGGGCGGGATTTCGGACGCCCGCCCCGCAGGAGCCCGGCGGGGCGCCCGCCGGATCGAGCCCCGTGCGAAGCGGCGCCGGCCGACGGCAGGCGAGGTTCAGCGCCGGGCCGCCAGCGCGTCGCGCACCCGCGCATCGTCGAACCGGTGGCGGCACACTTCCGCGCCGTCCAGCAGCAGCACGGGTACGTCCTCGTCGTAACGCGCGACGAGCGCCGCATCGGTGTCGATGTCGATATAGTCGACCGCGACGCCGAATTCGGCCGCCACCGGCGCCAGTGCGTCGCGCATGTCGTCGCACAGGTGGCACCAGCCGCGGCCGTAGAGCGTGAACATCGGCGCGTTACTTCTGGCGCGGCCGCACGGGCACGAACTGCGTGTTGTCGCCACGCCGCACGAGCACCGCGACCGCCTTCTGCGGATCGAGCTGCGCGGTCACGT
>NZ_BCPP01000713.1:0-3785 GCF_016586125.1 Burkholderia sp. E168m23 | reverse complement strand
TAGGCCGGGTTGGCCGGAATGTGCGCGAGCGCGCTGCACTGCTCGACATGCTCGTTCGCGAGACCGGTGCGCTCGTTGCCGAACACGAGCGCGATGTCGCCCGTGCCGACCTGCGCGCTCGCCTGTGCGGCAGCCGCGCGCGGCGCGAGGCGCGGCGGCCCGTATTCGCGCGTGCGCGCGGTCAGCGCGATCGACCAGTGCACGCCGGACAGCGCTTCGCCGAGCGTCGGCACGACATGCGCGGACGCGAGGACGTCGTCCGCGCCGCTGGCCATCGCGACCGCCTCGGGGTCGCTCTGCACGTGCGGCACGCGCGGCGCGACCAGCACGAGGCGGGAGAAGCCCATCGTCTTCAGCGCGCGGGCGGCCGCCCCGACGTTGCCGGGATGGCTCGGCTCGACGAGCACGAAGCGGGTGGACGTGAAGCCGCCGGACGGCGGCGGGGACGAGGCCGCGCCCGATTCGGACGGCGCGGCGGTGTTCTGCGGAGTTTCCACTACGATACGACTCGGTTCATCAGAATGGCCGTATGGTATCGCCATCGCCCCGGCAAACCCACTCGTCCGGATGGCCAGTGGGGGTTTCCCCGCATGCCGGTCGCCTGAAACCGCCGAAAATCGGGTAAAATCATGCCTTTACGCGTTGCGCCCGGCGCAGCGCGGGTCGTACCCCGCTCTTTGTCAATTCGCGTCTCACCTCGCCCCGGCACGCTTGCGCCGTTCCGGGCGGTTGTCCCACTTCGTGGCGGCCCGTGCCGCCGGCTATAGGATCCAGGCTCATGCATCCCATGCTCAACATTGCTGTCAAGGCTGCGCGCCGCGCCGGACAGATCATCAATCGCGCGTCCCTCGATCTCGACCTGATCGAGATCCGCAAGAAGCAGCAGAACGACTTCGTCACCGAAGTGGACAAGGCCGCCGAAGACGCGATCATCGAGACGCTGAAGACCGCCTACCCCGACCACGCGATCCTCGCGGAGGAATCTGGCGAATCCGAGAACGAATCCGAATTCAAGTGGATCATCGATCCGCTCGACGGCACGACCAACTTCATCCACGGCTTCCCGTACTACTGCGTGTCGATCGCGCTCGAGCACAAGGGCGTCGTCACGCAGGCCGTCGTCTACGATCCCAACAAGAACGACCTGTTCACGGCCACCCGCGGCCGCGGCGCGTACCTGAACGACCGCCGCATCCGCGTCGGCCGCCGCGACCGCCTGGCAGATGCACTCGTCGGCACGGGCTTCCCGTTCCGCGAGAAGGACGGCCTCGACGCCTACGCACGCCTCTTCACCGAAATGACGCAGGCCTGCACGGGCCTGCGCCGCCCGGGCGCGGCGGCACTCGATCTCGCGAACGTCGCGGCCGGCCGCCTCGACGCGTTCTTCGAGCAAGGCATCAACGTGTGGGACATGGCGGCGGGCAGCCTGCTGATCACCGAGGCCGGCGGCCTCGTCGGTAACTACACGGGCGACGCCGATTTCCTGCATCGCCACGAGATCGTCGCCGCGAACCCGAAGATCTACGCGCAGATGATCCCGATCCTGAACCGCTACAGCCGCGTGCATCCGGCAGCGGAGTAAGCCCGGGCCGCGCCCGCGTGGCGCGGCTTTCACGCAAACCGCTCGCGCGGCATCGTCATGATGGCGCGCCGATCGCCCGACACGCGGGACAATTTTCCGTGCACACGGGCCGCTTCGTGCGCCTATCCTGAAGTTGCCCGAGTTGCCCGGACGAGTCGGCGTACTGCCGCCCGTACCGCTTGTCCCGCAACGACAGCGAAGGGTTTGCGTCCGGCATGCCCGCGCGGCGAACGACGCCGCCGCCGGGGTGCCGACCCCGCCTGTATCAACACCGCCACGGCGCCGTGGCAATCGCATCCGAGTCCCCATGTTACGGCTAAGCGAAATTAAACTCCCCCTCGACCACCCCGAGAGCGCGCTCGAGGCCGCGATTCGCGCGCGCCTCGCGGAGCTCGGCGTGGCGCCAGACCAACTGCTCCGTTACACCGTGTTCCGCCGCGCGCACGACGCGCGCAAGCGTGCCGACATCAAGCTCACGTATATCGTCGATATCGACGTCAAGGACGAAGCGGCCGCGCTCGAGCGCATCGCCAGCAAGCCGCATTGCGGCGTGACGCCCGACATGGCGTACCACTTCGTCACGAAGGCGCCCGAACACGCCGACTTCCTGCGCCCGGTCGTCATCGGCATGGGGCCGTGCGGACTGTTCGCGGGGCTGATCCTCGCGCAGATGGGTTTCCGTCCCATCATCCTCGAACGCGGCAAGGCCGTGCGCGAGCGCACCAAGGACACCTTCGGCCTGTGGCGCAAGAGCGTGCTCAATCCCGAGTCCAACGTGCAGTTCGGCGAAGGCGGCGCGGGGACGTTTTCCGACGGCAAGCTGTACAGCCAGATCAAGGATCCGAACCACTATGGCCGCAAGGTGCTGGACGAATTCGTCAAGGCCGGCGCGCCCGAGGACATCCTGTACCTGAGCCGCCCGCACATCGGCACGTTCCGCCTCGTCAGCATGGTGGAAAAAATGCGCGCGTCGATCCACGAACTCGGTGGCGAAGTGCGTTTCGAAACCCGCGTCGACGACATCGAAATCGACCAGGGCAAGGTGCGCGCGCTCAAGCTGTCGAACGGCGAAACGCTGCGGTGCGACCGCGTGGTGCTGGCTGTGGGCCACAGCGCGCGCGACACGTTCCAGATGCTGCACGACCGCGGCGTCTATATCGAAGCGAAACCGTTCTCGCTCGGTTTCCGCATTGAGCATCCTCAGGGGCTGATCGATCGCAGCCGCTTCGGCAAGTTCGCGGGCCACAAGCAGCTCGGCGCAGCCGACTACAAGGTAGTCCACCACTGCAGCAACGGGCGCGCGGTCTACAGCTTCTGCATGTGCCCGGGCGGCACGGTGGTCGCCGCGACCTCGGAGCCGGGCCGCGTGGTCACCAACGGGATGAGCCAGTATTCCCGCGCGGAGCGCAACGCGAATGCGGGCATCGTCGTCGGCATCACGCCGGACGATTATCCGGGCGGCCCGCTCGCCGGCATCGCGTTCCAGCGCAAATGGGAAGAACGCGCGTTCGAGCTCGGCGGCGGTGACTACCGCGCGCCGGGCCAGCTGGTCGGCGATTTCATCGCGGGCCGGCCGTCGACGTCGCTGGGCTCGGTGGAGCCGTCGTACAAGCCCGGCGTGAATCCGACCGACCTCAGTACCGCACTGCCGGACTACGTGATCGAAGCGATCCGCGAAGCGCTGCCCGAGATCGACAAGAAGATCGCCGGCTTCGCGATGCACGACGCCGTGCTCACCGGCGTGGAGACGCGCACGTCGTCGCCGATCCGGATTCGACGCAAGGACGACTACCAGAGCATGAACGTCGAAGGCCTGTATCCGGCCGGCGAAGGCGCGGGATATGCGGGCGGCATCTATTCGGCGGCGATCGACGGCATCGAAGTCGCGCAGGCGGTGGCGCTCAGTCTGACGTCGGGGCACGCGTCCTGACCTGCGGTGGCGGGTCGGGGCGCGCAGGTTCGTGACCTGAGCGCCGCCGGCCTGCCCCGCCGTGGCTTCATGGAGCTTCACTCGTGGCTCGACGCACGGAATTTCGTACCGCCCTTTCCGCGGCGGCAAGCGTACCCGATCAGGCCGAGCGAGCGCGACCCGCGCCACGATAGCGCGAGCGCTGCGTCATACGCGGATGCGATGCCTGGCGATATCCGAACCCTGGTTAGCCTTCCGAACGCTCCACGACCACCTCACTGATTTGCAGCACGG
>NZ_BCPP01000712.1:0-3787 GCF_016586125.1 Burkholderia sp. E168m23 | reverse complement strand
GCACGCTCTTCTTCTTCGTATCGAACTTCTTTTCGGCCTCGTTCCAATCGAGCTTCAGCGGCTCGGCGCTGTTCCAACCCTCCTCCTTGATCTCGAAGCCGCCCGCCACCGGCACCTCGGCGCTCAGCTTGATCTCAAAGGACTGCTGCTTGACCTCCGCGTGCGCGGTACCGGCAACTGCGACCGCGCCCAGCAGACACGCACGAACGATTGATTGATGCATACATACTCCACGAATGATTAATAGGGGCAGCGCAACAGGATGCGCACGCCAATCACATTTTCTGCCTCCGGTCAGCCCGACCCAATCAGACAACTCTTATTTGTGCACTGCCAATGAAGACAGGATCACTAACGATGCCATCGCCACCGCTCCTCGAGGATTTCGCGATGGTCATCGACTAACGGCTATACACATGGATTGATGATCTGCCGCCCGGTTTTAGCCCGAGCGGAGGTTGGATTCCGAGTCTAAAGGTTACTGCTTCGCGCCGTGCGCCCACGTCAACCGCGAAGACGTCAAAGAGCGGCCTCACCGACGAACAAGCCATATACACTAAACACCATGACCTATCGCACATACAACTCCCTTAGCCTTCGAGATCCGTCTCAAAGACCGCAAACACAGTCCCGGTATGCGGAACGCCCCTTTTTATTTTCGCGCTATCTCCAAGCAAAGCAGTCAGAACCAATTTTATTTGAGCACCTTTTGCAGCATGATCTTTACTTGCGATCTCCAATTTATCCCTGTCGGCCCATATTAAATCCTGCTTGCCGGGAATGGACACCTGTCGCAACAAACCGACCCTCGACTTTCCATCGGCGCTCTGGAGATACCAGTCGTCTTTAGCATTCGCCTTTTGCTCACCCGAAGTCAACCACGCCTTCATATGAATAGCGCCATAGCTACTTTTTACCAGGAATTGGAGTTCTTTTTTAACTTTCATCTGATCATCCCACTCCTCCGGAATGTCGAATCTGGCCTCCTCACCATTTTCCCAACCGACTGACTTTACTTCAAAGACATTCGGCAGCGGAACTTTACCGGCGAGTTGAACGTTGAAATCGATCGGGTTCGGATCTGCGGCATACGCCGACATTACACATGCACTGGCAACAATTGCCACAACGAGCCTTTTCATCATGATGAACAATTGACACTTGCAGTAAGTTCTTTGGACCATTCAAGTTAATGCGATAGCGGCACGCAATGGCCATTTAACCGGCGCCTGTGGAAAGACGGATTCGCCCCAACTTATAGAGGCGAATCCGTCGTCGTGCGCTGGCGGGGAGCACCGCACATGCACGCGCGAAAGCACCACCTTAATCCTCGATGCCGGTCTCGAAGGTCGCAGTCATCGAGCCAGTGTAGGTACCGCTACGCGGAGTGCGGCCAGGAGCCAGCAGGCGCAAGCGGACACCGACCCATCCGTCGCCTTTGGCGGCATCCTCGGCCGTCAAGACTTCCCGTCCGCTGCTGCCGTTCATTGCGCGCCAATCCGTCCACCCACGCTTGACCGCATTAGTTGTATTGGCTTCAAGCTCGACAAAATCGTCACCACTTTCGTGAACGAGCACCCCACGGTTTTCCAAGACTTCTTTACCCCGCAGCGAAGACTCGAGCCTAATACGGACCGGTCCGTAGGTGCTTTTCACATTCCATTGGACCTCTGCTATCCCTATAGCTGTTCCGTTATTCCAGTCCCAATCGTGTGGCACGTCGAGTGCTACGTTTGAGCCATCCCAGTCGCCCTTGGGCTTTACGTCAAAGACATCCGGCGCCGGCACTTTACCGGCGAGTTGGACGTTGAATTCGATCGGGTTGGGAGCGGCCGCATACGCCGTCATAACCCATGCACTCGCCGCAACTGCCAATACCAGCTTTTTCACCGCATTCCTCCTTACCCGTCGACCTTCGTCTCAAACATCAGCGACACCGTGCCCGTATAGTCACCCGCCACCAGGCCATCCTTCATCGCATCGCTCGCCGCCCCCGGCGTGATCTCCACTTCGATCGACTTGCCGTTCTTCGCTTCGTCCTTCGTCACCACCTCGACGGGATCGGTGCCAACGTCCTTGCCGCCGACCTTGACACCCAACTTGAAGAACGCGTCCTCTTTCGTTTGGTGGCTGAGCTTCAGCTCATCGGAGGTCGAGAACTTGACCTGCACGTTGCCTACCCCGCTTTTCGCAAACACGCTCTTCTTCTTCGTATCGAACTTCTTTTCGGCCTCGTTCCAATCGAGCTTCAGCGGCTCGGCGCTGTTCCAACCCTCCTCCTTGATCTCGAAGCCGCCCACCGCCGGCACCTCGGCGCTCAGCTTGATCTCAAAGGACTGCTGCTTGACCTCTGCGTGCGCGGTACCGGCAATTGCGACCGCGCCCAGCAGACACGCACGAACGATTGATTGATGCATACATACTCCACGAAAAATTAATAGGGGCAGCGCAATAGGATGCGCACGCCAATCACATTTTCTGCCTCTGGTCAGCCGTCCCAATCAGACAACTCATATCTTGTACGCTGCCGATGAATATAGGATCGATTAGAGCTGATAACACAACCGAGGCGCAAAGCTCTCAGTGCCATATTGTTGCGGCACGGTCAGACGCAAAATCAGTAACTAGTTACGGGCGGCACTAGAGCCGCCGATTCCGGTGTTCAGGCCTTCACCCAAAGGTGGACGCCGACGCACAGTGCATGACGGCGCGGCATTAAACTGCATCCTGCATGTCTTGCATCGACATCAGTGACGATGGAAACGGAAGAAACATGACCATCTCTAATTCTTGCGATGGTGACCTCTAACCATCGCGAGACGAAGCCCACAAGACTCATTTTCGAAGATGCACTAACCCAATTGAGCGACGCAGAGAGTCACAAGCTTCATAGAAAATCCCTCTCCACCACCAGATTGGCGCAGAGGGATAAAGGTGTCGCCCGTGCCGAGGCATGGGCCAAAGTCACTCCTCAAACCCGGTTTCGAAGACTACTGGAAACGTTCCACTGTATTCTCCGGGGCGCGGCGCTCCATTGGGCGTTGCCCACAGTGCCAACCTCACCAGGCTCCCCGTCTTCGCTACCTCTGCATCAACAACGTCGTGCTGAGTCCCTACGAAATAGGGACCCACCATGACCCCATTGTTGGGCGTCGAGACATTCCAGCCGACCTGCATAGCGTCGCCACTAGCGTTTTTAATATATACCTTCTCACCCATATTACCGGCCTGCATGCGGACTCGACCATAGCTGCTGCGCACCTTCCAGCTCAGCTCAACTTTTGACGAGCCGCCCTTCGTCCACCCGTCCGGATGCGTAAAGACAACGTTATCCAAATCTCCGCTGTTCACCGTAACATCAAAAAAATCCTGCGAGGGCACCTCGCCCTTGATCTGAACATTGAGATTGATCGGATCCGGATTTGCCGCATACACCGACATAGCCCATGCACTCGCTGCAACTGCCAATACCAGCTTTTTCACCGCGTTCCTCCTTACCCGTCGACCTTAGTCTCAAACATCAGCGACACCGTGCCCGCATAGTCACCCGCCACCAGGCTATCCTTCATCGCATCGCTCGCTTCCCCCGGCGTGATCTCCACTTCGATCGACTTGCCGTTCTTCGCTTCGTCCTTCGTCACCACCTCGACGGGATCAACGCCGACGTCCTTGCCGCCGACCTTGACACCCAACTTGAAGAACGCGTCCTCTTTCGTTTGGTGGCTGAGCTTCAGGTCATCGGAGGTCGAGAACTTGACCTGCACGTTGCCTACCCCGCTTTTCGCAA
>NZ_BCPP01000711.1:0-3797 GCF_016586125.1 Burkholderia sp. E168m23 | reverse complement strand
CGGGTTTCGGATTGTCGTCGACGAAGACCTCGATCGTCTGCGGGGCGGACGAATTGACCAGCGCGGTCACGCCGAATGCGATGTTCGGCGGCAGGTTGAAGACGCCGTCGCGTTCACCGCCGCCGGTCGGTACGGGCGCGGGCTGCACGGGTTGCGGTGTCGCTTTCGAGAAGTAATTGACCACCGCGCCGACGCCGAACTTCGCCGCGGCACCGGGCAACACGCCCGGCGCGCCGGCCCACGTCACCGTGCAGGCAACGACCTCGCCTGCCGCATCGGTTTTCACCTTGTTCTGCCAACTGCCGACGTCGAAGCTGTACGGGATCGTCGCGATATCGACGAACACGTCGTATTGCGGCAGTTTCTCGACGAGCTGCGCGGTCATGAACTGACGCATCCGGTCGAGCACGGCCTGATCGCCGTTGGCCTGCACGGCAGTGGCGTCGTTGCCCGCGAGTTGCAGCAGCGCGTACAGGTCGTCGTGGGTAAAGGGTTGTGACATGTCGTCCTCGTCTGAATGGAAGGTTCCGCATCGCGTGACCGGCGAACGGATTTCACCGGACCGCGCGCGGTGTACAGCAGTGGGACTGCAAATGATTTATCGAGCGACGCGCAATGCGTGGCGGGCCCCGTCGCCATTGCGATGTTTCGTGACGGCCGTCGATCAACCCAGCGGCCAGTTCAGGAACACGATGCCGTCGTTGTAATCGTCGTCGGCGCCGTCTTCCGATCCGACGATCCCGAAGTACGACTTCTTGAAAATGTCGACCTGTCGCGAACCGAGCCGAGACGGCTTGCCGTTCGCCATCACGATTACGCGTACGCGACCGTTGCCGGAATCGAGCACCTTCGTGCCGAGGTTCTGGTCCTGTGCGCCGGCGCCCTTGAACGTCGCGGCCGGCTTCGGGTCGTCGTCGATGTAGATGTCGATCGTCTGGTCGTTCGCCGCGTGGGTGAGCGCGGTCACGCCGAACTTGATGTGCGGCGGGAGATTGAACGTGCCGTCGCGTTCGCCGCCGCCGATGTTGCCGGCCCCGGTGCCACCGGTTTCGGCGCCCTGGTTCCCGCCGCCTTGCGACGACGAGGGCGCGGCCGTTTCCCCGATCGCTGACAGGCTCGCGTACGAATCGATGTGCATCGCGCTGCCGCGCACGCTTTTCCACTGGCCCTTCACGAACGTGACGCCGCTGCCGACGTCGATCGTCGCGACGAGCGTGAACGGCATGCGGCCGGTGCTTTCGGGCACTTTCGACGAATACGTGAAGCAGCCGTCCGCGACGACGCCCTGGTTCGTCGCGATCGCGAAATAGATGCCGGGGAAGTTGTTGCCGGTCGCGTAAGGCGTCGGCACGTTGAGGATGACCTGTAGTTTCCCGTCGCGAATCCCGGCCTTCGCGATGTCGATGTAGAGGCCGGGGATGTCGACGTAAGCCTCCGACGTCGCGACGGGCGCGCTAACGATCGAAGCGGAAAGGAGCGGCATGGAAGTCTCCGGTGATGAGGCGGTTCGGGATGGGGCGAGTCCGCTTAACGCGGCGCCAACCCGCCAGCCGCCACGGAGGCGGCCGGCGGCGATTGGTGGTCGGTCCGTGTCAGATCAGCCGATCGGCCACTGGAGCACGACGATCCCGTCGTTGTAGTCGCTGTCGTGGCCGTCTTCCGACACGACGATCCCGAAGTTGACCGTGAACGGCGAGCCGTCCGACTTCTTGCCGTTGATCGGCGCGAGGCGCGCGTCGGTCGCCGACGGCTTGCCGTTCACCGACACTTCGAAACGGATCTTGCCGTTGCCGGAATTGAGCGTGGCTTCGCGCGGGCCGTCGCGCGTCGTCAGCTTGTGATACGCGGCGGGTTCCTGGCTGTCGCCGATAAACAACTTGATGTGCTGTTGCTCGGCTGCATTCGCGAAGAAAATCGCGCGGAAATCGGTATTCGGCGGAATCGAAAACTCGCCGGCGCGGTTGGATGACGTTTGAGAGTCGGCCATGCTGTTCTCCTGTGGCTTGTTAGGTAAGGCCAAGGGCCTTGTCGCGCAAACGTTTGCCGTTTGAAATGCGACATGGCGAGCATGACGAAAAATAAATAAAAAAATATTCAGATGAGAATGGGTATTGTTCAGTAATTCGAAAAGCAGCGCTAATCGATTTAATGAAACATGCTTAATGAGGCGGATTTAGATATATTCAGGAAACTATATCGATGCGTGTATCGCTTTCCTGAATGATGCGCGAGCGCAACGCGAAGGTGGGGTAGGAGAGGCGGGGGGCAATCGGACTTCGGAGCAGACGCTCGGCGTTCGCATATGGCAGCGTTTCGTTTCAACATCAGCATCTCTGTCGTGGCCGCGCCCACCGGCCACCGTCGAACGCCCACACCGAAGCCCGATTGCAAGGAGGGGTGTGCGGCGCCGGCGAAGAGGATGGACCGACTCACTCCGAACATGAATAGGGCCTCACCGGCGCCGCACCCGTGAAGCATATCGACGGGGCAAGCCGCCGCCTATCAGACGGGACTGATTCTGCGCAAACGCGCGCATCGGGGGACGGAGCGGGATGGATGCGTACCTGGTTGACAGCCGTGGTCACCCTGTGATTTGATGCCGGTCATGCACGCCGCCCAGTTCCTCTTCTCGCTACGACTACTAGCCCGCTTCTCCGGGCTGGGTCTGCGGCTGCGCGCTTTCCATCTGCTTCTTTCCTGAAGCGCCAGATTTTCCCCGCATCACCGACCTGGCCCCGGTTGTCGACCGGCGCCTGAGTTCGTCTTTCTTCCGTCACCACTCCGCTCCGTCCCGGTCGCTCAACCGCCAAGGCCGTCGTTTGCCGTACCGCTTTGCCGTTGTGCTGCTTTTTTGCCGTTTTCACCGCTGCGCACGTCGCCGGCTCCTGATGCCGATGGCTGCCGCGCCGCGCTTCACCGACAAACAGACCGAGGACCGACATCATGATGCTTAAGAACCCCGCGACGAAATACCGACCGTTCACGCCCGTCAACCTGCCCGACCGCACGTGGCCGTCGCGCACGATCACGCAGGCGCCGATCTGGATGAGCACCGACCTGCGCGACGGCAACCAGGCGCTGTTCGAACCGATGGACGCCACGCGCAAGATGCGGATGTTCAAGACGCTGGTGGCGATCGGCTTCAAGCAGATCGAGGTCGCGTTCCCGTCCGCGTCCGAAACCGATTTCAATTTCGTCCGCGAACTGATCGAGGGCGGCCACATTCCCGACGACGTGACGATCGAAGTGCTGACGCAGGCGCGCGACGACCTGATCGAGCGCACCTTCGCATCGCTGCGCGGCGCGAAGCGCGCGATCGTGCACCTGTACAACGCGACCGCGCCGGAATTCCGCAAGATCGTGTTCACCCTCGATCGCGACGGCGTGAAGCAGCTGGCGGTGAACGCGGCGCGCACGATCAAGCGGTGCGCCGATGCGGCGACCGACACGCAATTCACGCTGCAGTACAGCCCGGAAACGTTTACCGCGACCGAACTCGATTTCGCGAAGGAAGTGTGCGACGCGGTGTTCGACGTGTGGCAGCCGACGCCCGAGCGCAAGTCGATCGTGAACCTGCCGGCCACGGTGGAAATCGGCACGCCGAATTACTACGCCGACCAGATCGAGTGGATGCACCGCAACCTCGCGCGCCGCGATTCGCTGATCCTGTCGGTGCACCCGCACAACGACCGCGGTACCGCGGTCGCGGCGGCCGAACTCGCGGTGATGGCCGGCGCCGACCGGATCGAGGGCTGCCTGTTCGGCAACGGCGAACGCACCGGTAACGTCGATCTCGT
>NZ_BCPP01000710.1:0-3804 GCF_016586125.1 Burkholderia sp. E168m23 | reverse complement strand
TCAGCAGCAGCAGGTCGACCGTGAACGCGGTGAGTTCGTCGAGGCTCGACACGAACACGAGCCCGGCCGACGGTATCGCGAGCGCGAGCGTCGCCAGCCACGGCGATTCGAGGCGCGGGTGGATCGTCGAGAACGCGCGGTTGCAGGTGCGCGACCAGAGCGCATGCCGGCCGCTGCTGTACAGCAGGCGGCCCATCGTGATCACGATCGCGATGATCGCGTTGAACACCGACAGGAAGATCCCGCCGCTGACCACGCGCGACACGGCCGGATTGCTCAGCGAGCGCACGACATAGCCGATCGGATCGGCGCTTTTGGTCAGCTCCGTCAGCGACGGCGCACCCAGCACGATCGCGGTGAGCGGCACCAGTTCGACGACGAGGATCACGAGCAGCGAATAGATCACCGCCTTCGCGACGTTGCGGTTGCCGCCGCACAGGTCTTCCGCGAGATACGCGGCCGAGCCGAAGCCGTTGTAGCAGAAGATCGCGGTGCCGATGGCGGGCACGATGGCCGCGAGCGTCGCCGGCACGAGCGCATTGCCGCTTGCGACGACCGGGGCGATCAGCACTTCGGCGCCGCGATGCGGCGACCCGAAGCCGAGCCCCGCGATCAGCATCAACACGCCGATTTCGACGACCAGGAACGCGCCGGTGATCCAGGCGTTCGTCTTGATGTTCAGCATGCCGAGCAGATAGCTGAGCAGCACGATCGTCAGCGCGACCGACTGGTTGCTGAAGTGCGTGCCGAGCGCGTTGTTCAGGTACGGCGCGGCGCCGCTCGCGAGCACGGCGGGGATGAACACGCTGACCGACAGCACCGTGATGAAGGTCAGGTAGCCGGGCAGCGTGCCGAACACGCGCTTGGCCATCACGTATTCGCCGCCCGCGCTGCGATGCGCGGCGCTGAGTTCCGCATAGCAGAGCGCGAACGCCAGCGCGAGCACGCCGCCGAGCACGAACGACAGCACGGCGCCGCTGCCGGCCTGCTGGATCGCGAACGGCGCGATCACGAAGATCGAGCTGGCCGGCGTCACGCCCGATACGGTGATCATCACCGCATCGCGCACGCTGAGCGTCTGCGACAGCGCGCGCGGCGCGTCTTCCGTTGCAGGCGCCGCTTGCAGGCTGCCCGTCGATTCCGACATCATCGCCATTTCGTTCTCCTGTGCTCCTATGCCACCTGTTTTTGAACGCCCATACTCGGGCCCGATTGATTGCGTGGCAGTCTAGGAAGCCAATTTCAGGACCGCTATTCCCCCTTCGTGTTACGCCCTTCCGGTGGTGGTATGGATCGTCTCTTTTCCGAAATCGCGATGCACCAGGCGCTTGGCCGCGCAATCGATCATCTCGGCCAGCCGCGCTTCTGGCGATTCCTGGTGCTGCTGCTCAATGAAATGGCGCCGTTCGACAACGCGCTGGCGACCGCGATCGGCAGCGACGGCGTACCGCTCGTGCTCGACGAATACGACACGGGCGGCACCGACGCCGCGTCGCCCGTGCCGCTTTACCTGAATGGGTTATATCTGCTCGATCCGTTCCTGCAGGCCGCGCACGACGGGCTCGCCGACGGCTGCTACCGGCTCGAGGAAGTCGCGCCCGACCTGTTCCGGCAGAGCGAGTATTTCCTGAGCTATTTCCGCGACGCGGTCGGCGACGACGAGATCCAGATTCTCGTGCGGCCGAATGCCGACACGCTGCTGTCGCTGTCGCTCGGTGCGTCGACGCGCTTCGACGTCGAACCGCTCGGCAAGCTGACGGCCGCGATGCCGTGGGTGCTCGCGGTGATTCGGCAGCACTGGAGGCTGGTGGGCGACGCCGGACGTGCGGCGCCCGACGCCGATCTCGGTACGCGCGTCGAACAGGCGCTCGCCCGCTTCGGCGCGGGCGTGCTGACCGACCGCGAGATGTCGATCGCGCGGATGGTGCTGCGCGGCAATTCGTCGAAGGCGATTGCCGAGCGGCTCGCGATTTCACCGGAAACGGTGAAGGTGCATCGGCGGCATTTGTACGCAAAGCTCGGGATTTCGTCGCAGCCCGAGCTGTTTTCGCGGTTCATCCAGGCGTTGGGGGAAGACGCGGCGGGATGAGTGCGCCGATGCACGCGACTGCCTTCACCCGCCCGCCTCGATGAACCCGCCATCGGGCGCCTGGTGCGGCACGTACCAGCCGAAATACACCTCGGCCTCGACGATCCGGCCGTCGCGTACGCGCAATCGCTCGGCGTTGCGAAACCGCCGTCCGGCGGTCGTGACGGCTTCGTACACGACGAACACGTATTCGCCGTGCACCGCCACGTCGACGAACTCGAATCCTGCGAGCATCGCGCTGTTCGGCCAGCAGCGCGCCAGATACGCGTCGCGGTCGAGCCGGTTGTCGAGCGGGCTCGTGAAATGGAAGTCCGGCGCGATCAGCGCTTCGATCGCGTCGCGGTTCTTGTCGACATACGCGCGATAGCTCGCACGCGCGACTTCACCGGGATCGTCTGGCATCGTCGTTACCTCCGCGAAGGGTCGGGGTGACCGCAACGGCTCGCGTCGCCCCGGCGCATCGATGAAACGGAAGCGGGCGGCACGCACGGCCACGGCCGCTCACGCGTGCGCGGACAGACGTGCATGTCCAGCACGACGCCATGCATGAAAGCACGCACCGGCCGATCCGGCCGTCCCGCACCGCGCCTTTCGGCGCAGACCGGGGCGCGCGTCGGTTGCCCGTTTCCGCACGCACGGGCATGATGTCCGCCAGCGTGTCGGCGCCAGCCGTCCGCTTCGGCGGTCGTCGACACCCCGAGCGGCATGCCGCCACTGCGCCGCCGGCATCGTCGAGCAATCCGCGTGCCGGCCCCGTTCGCCCATCTCACCGAGCCCATGTCACTCCGCGCCTTCAGAACGCTCGTCGCCATCGCCCGCTACCGGACCTTCGCGCGCGCCGGCGAAGCCATCGGCCTCACCCAATCGGCGGTGAGCCTGCAGATCAAGACGCTCGAAAGCGAATACAACGTGCAGTTGTTCGACCGTTCGCGCCGGCAGCCGGTGCTCACCGAAGCCGGCAACATCCTGCTCGCGCAGGCCAAGCAGGTGCTCGCGATGGTCGACCAGATTCCCGATGCGCTCAGCGACGAGAAGAAGCTGGTCGGCCGGCTGCGGATCGGCGCGATCCAGACCGCGTTGTCCGGCCCGCTGCCCGACGCGCTGCTCGCGCTGCGTGCCGCGCATCCGTCGTTGCGCGTGCACGTGTCGGCCGGCATGTCGGTGGAACTCGCGAACCGCGTTGCGGCCGGCGAGCTCGACGCGGCGATCACGACGCGCCCGGTGCGCCCGCATCCGGCGGAACTGACGTGGACCACGCTGTACGAGGATCGCTTCTGGCTGCTCGCGCCGCCCGGTCATGCGGAACGCGACGCGGGCGCGCTGCTCGATGCGCTGCCGTTCATCCGCTTCGACGCGCAGGCGTGGGCCGGCCGGATGATCGCCGCCGAGCTGCGCCGCATCGGCGTGCGGGTGCGCGAGGAGATGGTGCTGGACAGCGCGGAAACGATCGCGCGCATGGTGGCGCGCGGGCTCGGTGCGGCGATCGTCGCGCTCCCCGACGCGACGCTCGCGCGCCTGCCGCCGGTCACGCGCTTGCCGTTCGGCCAGCCGCAGATGGGCCGCGCGGTCGTGCTGCTCGAACACCAGTCGCGTCCGGCCGAACGTTTCGCCCGCGCGCTGGCCGCCGAAGTGACCGCGTCATCGATGAGAATTTCTCATTGAACACCCGATAATTCACCATTATTCCCGTTGCTTGCGCGTGTTAACTTGGCGGC
>NZ_BCPP01000709.1:0-3803 GCF_016586125.1 Burkholderia sp. E168m23 | reverse complement strand
TCATCGCGTCCGGCCCGACGTAGCCGATGTACCACGCGGCGAGCGCCCCGGCGAGCGCGGCGGGAAGCGCCCCCGCGATGCTCGCGCGCGTCTTCAGCGCGAGCGGATCGTAGCCGAAGCAGACGGCGAGCGCGGGTTCTTCGCGCATCACCTTCAGCGCCCGGCCGAAGCGGCTCGCGGTCAGGCGCCGGTAGGTCGCGTAGGTGAGCGCGAGGCAGCCGGCCGTGACCGCGAGAAACGCGAGATCGGCCCACGGCGCCCGCAGCCCGGGGAACAGCGGCGCGATGCCGCCGATGCCTTGCGCGCCGCCGGTCAGCCAGCTTTCGTTGAGCGCGATCGTGCGCAGGATCTCGGCGATCGCGAGCGTCGCGATCCCCCAGTAGTCGGCGGAGAGCTGTCGCCCGAGCCGTGCGACGACGATCGCCAGCGCCCCCGCGGCGGCCAGCGCGAGCGCCAGCGCCGAAGGCAACGGCCAGCCGAGCTGCGACGCGATGCCGGCCGCGTACGCGCCGAGCCCGCTGAACGCAATGAAGCCGAAATTGACGAGCCCCGCATAGCCGGCCTGCAGGTTCAGCCCGAGCGCCATCGTCGCGTACAGGCAGCCGACGGTCAGCAGATGGATGACGAAACTAGACACGCCGTACCTCCCGATCGAAGATGCCGTAGGGCCGGAAGATGAGGGCGACGAGCAGGATCGCGAACGACACCGCGCCGACGTACTCGACCGGAAAGAACTGCATCGGCCGGTCGACGAGCCCGCCGAAATCGACGTTCAACGCGACGGTTTCGGCCACCGCGATCAGCAGCGCACCGGCTGCCGCCCCGAGCGGATTGCCGAGGCCGCCCAGGATCGCCGCGGAAAACACCGGGATCAACAGCCCGTAGCCGAGATTCACGTGCACGCTCTCGGTGGCGCCGAGCATCGTGCCGCCGAGCGCCGCCAGCACGCCGCTCGCGAACGTGATCACGTTGGTCACGCGGGTCGCGTCGATGCCGGTCGCGAGCGCCAGTGCGCGATTCGACGCGAGCGCGCGCATCGCCCGGCCGAGGCCGGTGCGGTACAGCAGTGCCGCGAATATCGCGAGCGCGCCGGCGCCGCATGCGATCGAGCCCAACTGCGGCACGGACAGCGCGACGCCGGCGATCACCATCGGCGGGTGCACGTCCTGCGCATACTGCTGCGGCCGCGAACCGGCGACGCCGAGCACCAGCGCGACCGCGAGCATCGAGATCGCGAGCGAGCCGATCATCGCCACCGCGCTGCCGGAGCGCAGCAGTCTCGCGAACACGAACAGGTTCAGCAGCGTCGCGGCCGTGCCGACCAGCACGCAGGACACGACCGTCGCGAGTGCGAACGGCATCCCCGCGCGCTCCAGCCAGAGCGTCGCGAATGCGCCGAGCATCGCGTACTGGACATGCGCGATGTTGGGAAAGCGGATCAGCGAATAGAGCGTCGACAAGCCGACCGACACCAGCAGCAGATCGGCGGTGCGGATCAATACGTCGACAATGAATGACAGCATGGCGAGGTCCTCGGGTTCATCCAGGCGGGCGGTCGCTCACTGCTGCGCGACGACCGATTGGCGGTAGATCACCTTCTCGTAGGGCTGGACTTCGCGCTGGCCGTCGGCATCGAACGCGATCGCGCCGGTCACGCCGGTATACGACTTGCCCAATGCCGCGAGCGCCGTGCGAATCTTCGCCGGTTCGATGGATTGCGCGCGGCCGATCGCGGCGGCGGACAACAGCGTCGCGTCGTACGCATAGCTGCCGAACGCCGAGCGCGGGGCCTCGTTGTACGCGGCCTGATAGGCGCTCGCATACGCTTTCGCGCCCGCGCCGAGCGCGGCGACCTCGAGGCCGATCTGGCCTTGCGCGATCTGCGCGGGCGTGTCGCTCGTGCACATCGTCAGATAGATGCCGTACCACGGATGCTGGTTGAGCCGCATCTCGAACGCCTGGCGGTTCAGCGTCGCGGCTTCCTGGCCATAGGCGCTGTAGACGTACGCGTCGGGCTGCGCGCGCGACGCCTGCTCCAGCTCGCGGCGATAGGTCGACTGCCCTTCCGTGTAGAGCACCGTCGACACCACCGTGCCGCCGAGCGCCTCGAAACGCTTCCTGAATTCGCCCGCGATGCCCTGGCCATAGCCGTTGTTCGGCGCGATCAGTGCGATGCGGCGCAGCTTGCGGGCATACACGTCCTGCGCGGCGAAGCGCGCGGACAGGTCGTCCAGCCCGATCACGCTGAACGAGCCCGCGCCGATCTTGCGCACTTGCTGACTCGACGAGCCGATGTTGATGTGCACGTCGCCCTGACGCACCAGGAACTGCCCGACCGGAATCGTCACCGACGACGAGAACTCGCCGAGCACGACCGGCACGTGCTCGACGGTCGCGAGCTTGCGTGCGGCGTCGAGCGCGGTATTGGCCGAGCCGCCCGAATCCTCGATGCGCACGGCGAGCTTCTGGCCCAGCACGCCGCCTTTCGCATTGATCTGCGCGACGGCGAGCTCGATGCCGCGGCGCTGGTCTTCGCCGATCGACGCACTCGCGCCGGTCAGCGGCAGCACCGCGCCCACGCTCACGTCGGCCTGTGCAGCGCCCGACGCAACCGCACCGAGCGCGATCCAGATACCGACACTCCACTGACTTGCCTTCATCTTCGTTCTCCTGTCGCATGGTCGGCCGCACGGCTGGCGGCATGGTTTGATATACAAAAGTGTCGACAGAATCACAGATCAAAAATCGTTTGCAAATAAATTTTCGAATGGCTGTGAAGAATCGTAAAAGCCCTGTGAATTATAGAAAAATCGCCCTGTTTTCATGCATTTATGCACGCATATAAAGATCGCGAATAGCCGTGGTGCACGCGCGCTCCAATGTGGAGCAATCGAGAATATTTCTGAAAAAAGTGTATACAGAGGTGAATTGCAGTGCTTAAATCTGCCCAACTCGACACGGCCTCGGAGGGCAGTCAGATGGTGGAGATCAAGCGATACGGCGTGGGTGAACGGATGAGCCAACTGGTGGTCGCGGGCGGGCTGGCTTTCGTCGCGGGTCAGGTGGCGGACGACACGTCGCTCGACGTGGCCGGACAGACCCGTCAGATTCTCGACAAGATCGACCGGCTGCTCGAAGGCGTGGGGCTCGACAAGCGCCGGATCGTATCCGCGAGCATCTGGCTGGCCGACTATCGCAGCTTCGCCGAGATGAACAGTGTGTGGGACGCGTGGGTGCCGCAGGGCGACGCACCGGCACGCGCGTGCGTCGAATCGAAGCTCGCGTTTCCCCAGTACACGGTCGAGATCGCGGCGATTGCCGCGAGCTAGTACAGGAGAACCGGACGATGAAGACGATCGTGCTCGGCGGCGGCATCGTCGGCGTGACCACTGCATATTTTCTCGCGAAGGCCGGCGACGAGGTGACGGTGATCGAGCGTCGCGACGGCGTCGCGCTCGAAACCAGCTTCGCGAATGCGGGGTTGATCGCGCCTGGCCATTCGTATACCTGGGCGTCGCCGCGTGCGCCGAAGATCCTCTTCAAGTCGCTGTTCGCCGATGGCCAGGCGCTGCGGCTCAAATGGACGCCCGACTGGCGCATGTGGGCCTGGTGCGCGCTGTTCCTGCAGAACTGCACGGCCGAGCGCTCGCGCCGCAACACGTCGATCAAGGTGCGGCTGTGCCGTTATGCGCAGCAGCGACTTCAGCAGGCGACGCGCGACGAACGGCTCGAGTACGACCGCACGAGCGGCGGGCTGTTGTACCTGTATCGCGATCCGGCGTCGTTCGAGCGCGGCGTCGCGA
>NZ_BCPP01000708.1:0-3811 GCF_016586125.1 Burkholderia sp. E168m23 | reverse complement strand
TGCGCAGCAGCGGAAGGACACGGCCGCGCTACAGGCCCAACTCGGCGACGCGCTGCATCGCTGCGGCGTGCTCCAGGGGCAGCTCGATGGCGCACTGGCGACCGACGCGGCGCGCAGCCGCGAACTTGAGGCGCTGAGGCGCGAGATGGCGGCGCTCATGCGCCGGCCACCGTTGCGCGGCGTCAAGACCGTCCCGGCCGCCGAACGCAGCGAGCGGAGGGCGCGGACGAGAAAGCGTGCCGACGAAGCGCCGCGCTGACAACGAAACCGAGTCGCCGATATGACGCGCCGCACGCAGCCGGCACGAGCAGGCGAGAGCCGCGCCGACCAGGCATTGGGCGCGCGACGGGGATCGGGTAAAGTGCCGCTCAACATGCCGGTTCGACGTTACTAGACGACCGGTCTAATCGTTGCTACCATACGCCATCATGAATGCATCTTCAGGCGCCGAAGTCCGCCAGCACATCCTGAACATCGCGAAGCCGATCATGCTCCACAAGGGGTTTTCGGCGGTCGGTCTGAACGAGATTCTCGCCGCGGCGGGCATCCCGAAGGGCTCGTTCTATCATTACTTCGGCTCGAAAGAGGCATTCGGCGAAGCGCTGCTCGAATCGTATTTCGAAGGCTATCTCGCGCATCTCGACAACCTGCTCAAGCAGCAGGCCGGCACGGGCGCCGAGCGCCTGATGACGTACTGGGGCAACTGGCTGCACACGCAATGCGCGGACGATCCGGAAGGCAAGTGCCTCGCGGTGAAGCTCGGCGCGGAAGTGTCGGATCTGTCGGAAGCGATGCGCGCGGTACTGCGGCGCGGCACTAGCCAGATCATCGAGCGGCTCGCCGGCGGCATCGAGGCGGGGCTCGCCGACGGTTCGCTGAGCGGCGTCGACGATCCGTCGTACACCGCCGCGATCCTGTACGAGCTGTGGCTGGGCGCGACGCTGCTGGAGAAGATTCACCGCGACCGCAAACCGCTCGAAAGGGCGATGGCCGAAACGCGGCGCATGCTGAACCTGCCGCCGGCCGCGCATGACGGAGCACAGTCGTAATCCGGGCGCGCAGGGGCGCGCCTTGTTTTTACCCCAACTCTAGACGACTGGTCTACTCAATCATTCATGACGAACGCTTCAAGCCGAACGCTTCACACCGCGTTACGCTGTCCCGATCGTTCCAACCGCCTGCTTGCGACCGCACCGGCCCGCCCGCCGATGCCGCCGCGGGCGCGCACTTCCTGCTGGTCCATCCCTGATCCGATCGTGCCCACGACGCACGTTCATTCCTGTTGACGGAGGCTCACATGCCGCAAAGCAAGACCGCAAACCGCCAGATCGTCCTGAATTCGCGCCCGGTCGGCGCACCGACACCGGACAACTTCCGCGCCGAAACCGCTGACGTGCCGGTCCCCGGCCCTGGTCAGGTGCTGCTGCGCACCGTCTGGTTGTCGCTCGACCCGTACATGCGCGGCCGGATGAGCGATGCGCCGTCCTATGCGCCGCCGGCCGAACTGGGCCAGCCGATGGTCGGCGGCACGGTCAGCCGCGTGGTGTCGTCGAACCTGCCGGCGTTTCGCGAAGGCGATCTCGTCGTCGCCGGGGCCGGCTGGCAGGACTACGCGCTGTCCGACGGGCGCGACCTGATCCCGCTCGGCCGCGACTTCGCGCACCCGTCGTACGCGCTCGGCGTGCTCGGCATGCCGGGCTTCACCGCGTACACGGGACTGCTGAAGATCGGCGAACCGAAGGCCGGTGAAACCGTGGTCGTCGCGGCCGCGAGCGGCGCAGTCGGCGCGGTGGTCGGCCAGATCGCCAAGCTGAAGGGTTGCCGCGTGGTCGGCGTCGCGGGCGGCGCCGACAAGTGCGCATACGTGACCGGCACACTCGGCTTCGACGCATGCGTCGACCACCACGACCCGGCGTTTGCCGCGAAGCTGAAGGACGCGTGCCCGAACGGCATCGACGTCTATTTCGAGAACGTCGGCGGCGCCGTGTTCGACGCGGTATGGCCGCTGCTGAACGACCATGCGCGCGTGCCCGTCTGCGGCATCATTGCGCATTACAACGATGCGGCCTACGACGACAAGGCGCTGTCGACCGGCCGTGACCGCGTGCCGGCGTTGATGGGCGCGATCCTGCGCAAGCGTATCCGCGTGCAGGGTTTCATCATTCTCGATCACTATGCAACCGGCTATGCGCCGTTCCTGAAGGACATGAGCGAGTGGGTCGCGCAGGGCAAGGTGAAGACGCTCGAGGACGTCGTTCCCGACCTCGCCGACGCGCCGCAAGCGCTGATCGGCTTGCTCGCCGGCAAGAATTTCGGCAAGGTCGTCGTGCGTGTCGGCCCGGACGAGCTGGCCTGATCCCGCCGCTCGACGACATACGACCGTTGCACGCTGGCGTCGCACGACGCCGGCTTGTGGCATGCTCGTTTCCGTTTTCAAAGGAGTGAAAAATGGCGCTTCACGTGATTGCTTCGCTGTTCCTGAAACCCGAACACGCGCAGGCTGCCGAGGCCGAGCTGCGCAGCATGGTCGCCAAGACGCGCACCGAACCGGGCAACCGGCGCTACGACCTGTTCCGCGAGCAGGACGGTTCGCCGAATCTGCATCTGTACGAGATCTACGACGACCAGGCGGCGTTCGACGCGCACCTCGCGAGCCCGTATTTCGGCGAGTTCCGCACGAAGTCGGCCGACTGGTTCACCGCACCGCCGCTCATCAAGGTGCTGGCGGGCATCGACGTGGCCGAGTAACGACACAGCACGCAACACCACCGCCGCGGCCCGCCCGCACCCGGGCCGCGCGGCACCCGTTGCGCACGACGCAACGGCGATGATGACGACCCCATGACGCAGCGCGCGTCGTTCGCGCCGCTCCCCCAATACAACGGCCCCGGAGGCTGAATGATCACCCTCAACATCAACGGCGAAACCCGCTCGGTCGACGCCCCCGACGACATGCCCTTGCTCTGGGTGCTGCGCGACGTCGTCGGCCTGACCGGCACCAAGTTCGGCTGCGGGATCGCGCAATGCGGCGCATGCACGGTGCATCTCGACGGCGTGGCCGCGCGTTCGTGCGTGCTGCCGGTCGCCGCCGTCGCGGGCCGCAAGATCACGACGATCGAAGCCGTCGGCGCGACGCCGGCCGGCCACAAGGTCCAGCAGGCGTGGCGCGAGCTCGACGTCGTCCAGTGCGGCTACTGCCAGTCGGGGCAGGTGATGGCCGCCACCGCGCTGATCGCGTCGAACCCGAACCCGAGCGACGCCGACATCGACGCGGCCATGGCCGGCAACATCTGCCGCTGCGGCACGTACCACCGGATTCGCGCGGCCGTCAAACAAGCCGCGAAGGAGGCCTGACATGTCGCGAGGACTGATCGAAGCAGGTCGGGCGACTGCGGGCGTATCGCGCCGGTCGTTTCTGAAACTCGGCATGTCGCTCGGCGCGGCCGCCGGCGGCGGCTTGCTGCTCGGCTTCAGCCTGCCGGCGGCGGGCGACGATGCGCGCCGCTCGGTGATCGGCGGTGACGCAGCCGAACCCGCGCAGCCCGGCGTGTTCGCGCCGAATGCGTTCGTGCAGATCGACCGCGCCGGCAAGGTCACGCTGGTGATGCCGAAGGTCGAGATGGGGCAGGGGGTCTATACGGCGCTGCCGATGCTGATCGCGGAAGAACTCGAAGTGCCGCTGTCGAGCGTGACGCTCGATCATGCGCCGCCGAACGAGAAGCTGTTCCTCGATCCGCTGCTCGGCGGCCAGCTCACCGGCGGCTCGACGTCGGTACGCTACGCGTGGGACCCGCTGCGCCAGGCGGGCGCC
>NZ_BCPP01000707.1:0-3811 GCF_016586125.1 Burkholderia sp. E168m23 | reverse complement strand
CGCCTGGCCGGAGAAGGCGCCCATATGGCCGCCCGTCCGGATCACGAGGCCGCTCGTCTCGACCGCCACCGGCGCGCGCCAGCCGCGCGCCCGGTGCGCCGCCTGGACGCCGGCGGTGTACTGCGGGAAATAGCTGCCGAGCAGCGACGCGAGATCCGGCATCGTCGGCCCGCGCCACGCGAGGCCGAACACGCTGCCGGCGGCCGACGTGTATTCGTGGATGACGGTGCCCGATCCGAGCGTGATCTCGCGGACGGTATAGGCGGCCGTGCTGGCCTGCGCGCCGTCCGCCGAGCGCATGGCGCGCTGCAGCGCGCGCACGGTGGCGGCCTGATCGTCCGCCGGCGGCGACATCGGCGCGCCGCCCAGTTCCGCATGTGCGTGGACGGCCCACAGCACACCCATTGCAGCCGTCGCGTGCGCGACGGTCCAGCCCAAGCGTTTCAGCTTCACGTTCCCCCCCAAGGGACTGGCTTCGTTGCCGACGGCGCCGCCGTCGGCACGCGCCGCCTGCCAACTTATGAATCTTACGAATGAGACGCTACGTTGCTGCTGACGCGTAGTATGCCTGCGGAGTGTGGCGAAGTGTCAATTCGACGCAGGATGACACCGCGCCGCGCAAGCGCGGCGGGCGGGAGAACGAGGCGGGAAAGGGGAATGCGCGCATCGGCGGCCCCGCGGGGCGGGGCGCCCGGCAACCGGGCGCGCGGATGCGCCGCGGCAGGATCAGAAGCCGAGGCTCGCGAGCAGATCGTCGACCTGCCCCTGGTCCTGAACGACGTCGGATTTGCCTTCCGGCGCGATCTGCGGGCCGTTCAGCAGCGATTCGGGGCTGCCGGTCGCGCTCATCTGCTCGGCCGCCAGCGCGGCCGCGGTGGCCGCGAACTGCTCGCGCCGCTCCGGCGCGATGTTCTCGACGAGCACGGTGAGGAGCTGCTGCTCGATCAGGTAGACCATGTCCATGATCTTCTTGATCACCTGCCCGGTCAGATCCTGGAAATCCTGCGCGAGCATGATCTCGAGCAGTTGCGCGCGGGTCGCCGACGTCGACTCGGGCAGCGTGCGCAGGAACGTGCGCGTATCGTCCATCAGCTCGCGCACTTCCGCGTGCTCGATCGGCGCGGCATACCACTGCGCCCAGCGCGCGTCGAGCGCCTCGGCTTCGTTCTGGATACGCTCCTGCACCGGCTTCGCGATCTCGATCGCATTCAGCACGCGCTCGGCGGCCTGTTCGGTCATCGTCGCGACGTAGCGCAGCCGGTCGCGCGCATCGGGCACGGCTTCCGCCGCGCGCTCGACATGCTTGTCGAGCCCGAGCTCGCGCATCGAATCGCGCAGCGTGCGCGTGACGTGGCCGATGCGCGCGAGGATCCGGTCGCTCGCGTAATCGGCGCCTTCGGCATGGCCGTCGGCGTTGATCGCCGCGCCGGCGAGCGCCGCATGGATCGGCTCGTTCACGTTCAGCTCCCGGCCTTGGCCATCTTGTCGATGATCTTGTTCAGCTTCTCGTCGAGCGTCGCGGCCGTGAACGGTTTCACGACGTAGCCGCTCGCGCCGGCCTGGGCGGCCGCGATGATGTTCTCCTTCTTCGACTCGGCCGTGACCATCAGCACCGGCAGGTGCGTGAGCGTCGCGTCCGCGCGGATTTCCTTCAGCATCGCGAGGCCGTCGAGGTTCGGCATGTTCCAGTCCGAGATCACGAAGTCGAAGCCGCCGCCGCGCAGCCGCGCGAGGCCGGCCGCGCCGTCCTCCGCCTCATCGACGTTCGTGTAGCCCAGTTCCTTGAGCAGGTTGCGGACGATCCGGCGCATCGTCGGGAAATCGTCCACCACCAGGATTTTCATGCTCTTGTCCATCGTCGTTCCTTTCCAGATTCGTTTCCGTCGAGGCGCGTATCGTGGCACGCGCCCCGTGACATTCCATTCACACGCGCTGCACGCGGTCGCCCATCGTCGCCAGGCGCGCCATCACGCGGCGGCTCATGTCGGCGAGCGGTGCGACCTCGTCCGCGCCGCCGAGCGCGATCGCCTCGCGCGGCATCCCGAACACGATACAGCTCGCTTCGTCCTGCGCGAACGTGTGAGCGCCCGCGCGTTTCATTTCCAGCAGGCCGGCCGCGCCGTCGCGGCCCATCCCGGTGAGGATCACGCCGATCGCGTTCTTGCCCGCGTGCGTCGCCGCCGAGCGGAACAGCACGTCGACCGACGGGCGGTGCCGGTTCACCGGCGGCTCGTCCGACAGTTGCGCAATATAGTTCGCGCCGCTTCTCGCGAGCAACAGGTGCGCATGGCCCGGCGCGATGTACGCATGGCCCGGCAGCACGCGTTCGCCGTGCTCGGCTTCCTTCACCGCGATCCGGCACAGGCCGTTCAGCCGCTGCGCGAACGATTTCGTGAAGCCGGGCGGCATGTGCTGCGCGATCAGCACGGCCGGCGCATCCGGCGGCAGCGGCGTCAGCACTTCGCGGATCGCCTCGGTGCCGCCCGTCGACGCGCCGATGATGATCAGCTTCTCGGTACTGACGAGCGGGTTGTTGATCATCGGCGCGGCCGCGGCGCTGTCCGCCGAGCGCGCGGCGGCCTGCGGCTGCGGCGCCTGGCGCACGCGCGCGCGCGACGCCGCGCGGATCTTGTCGGCGAGCTTTTCCGCGTAGTCGAGCATCCCGTCGCGAATCCCGACGCGCGGCTTCGTGACGAAATCCACCGCGCCGAGTTCGAGCGCGCGCAGCGTGATTTCCGAGCCGCGCTCGGTCAGCGACGACACCATCACGACCGGCATCGGCCGCAGGCGCATCAGCTTCTCGAGGAAGTCGAGCCCGTCCATGCGCGGCATTTCGACGTCGAGCGTGAGCACGTCGGGGTTGTGCTGCTTGATGAGCTCGCGCGCGACGAGCGGATCGGGCGCGGTCGCGACCACCGTCATGTCGGGCTGGCTGTTGATGATCTCGGTCATCAGGCTGCGGATCAGCGCCGAATCGTCGACGCACAACACTTTGATCTTCTGCACTGCGGTCAGGCCTCCTGCTTTCTTGATAGGTTCGCGGCATACGGGCTCCCGGCCGAGGGGCTCCCGGCGCCCGGCGCCGTGCCGCGCCCGCCGAACAGCTCGATGCGCGGGCGCGCCGGTTGCGGCGCGGCAGGCCGCTTCGCGGCGAACAGCTCGACCTGCGCGCGAGTCCGTGCGGCGCGGAGGCGATCGGCCTCGCGCGCGAGCGCGGCTTCGCGCTCGGTCACGCCCGGCACCTGCAGCCGCAACTTCTTCACCATCGCGCGCCCGCTGTGCGGCATGAACGCGACCTTGCGCGGATGCACGCCCTGCAGGTCTTCCGCGGTGATGCGGATGCGCTCCAGCGCGAGATAGCGGCGCACGAAATCCGCGTTGCGATCGCCGATGTTGATCGTCGTCATCCCGGCCAGCACGGCCGCGCCGCCGAACACCTTCGCCTCGAAGCGCTCGCGGCGCCCGCCGGCCTTGATCAGCTCGTTGATCAGCACTTCCATCGCATACGCGCCGTAGCGCATCGATTCCGACGCGGCCGCGCCCGGATCGGCGCCGTCGTCCGGTAGCATGAAATGGTTCATCCCGCCGATGCCCGCGTACGGGTCGTGCAGGCACGCGGCGACGCACGAGCCGAGCACGGTCATCAGCACCATGTCCTCGGCGGTCGTGTAGAACTCGTTCGGCAACAGCTTCACGCCGGGGCGCTCGAAGTGGTTGTCGAAGTAGCGATTGGTCGCGATCGGCAGGGCGCTCATCCGCGCTCTCCATAGGCCGGCGCGCCGCCCGCGGCCCGCACGCGCCCGGCCGCCGG
>NZ_BCPP01000706.1:0-3818 GCF_016586125.1 Burkholderia sp. E168m23 | reverse complement strand
GTTAAATGTACAAGTGAGGCACCCCATGCGCACGATTCATTTTTCGGATGCCCGCGGCAATCTGAAGACCGTCATCGACCAGGTCGTCGACGATGCGGACGTGACGCTCATTACGCGCCGCGATGCACCGAACGCCGTCATCATGTCGCAGGACTATTACGACAGCCTGATGGAGACGGTTCACCTGCTGCGCTCGCCAGCCAACGTCGCTCATCTCGAACGTTCGATCGCGCAACTGCGCAAGGGCAAGGCGAAAGAACACAAGCTCGCCGAGGATGATGAATGAGCGTACGTCGCGTGCTCTTTACTTCCGACGCATGGGATGACCATGTCTACTGGCAAGGACAGGATCGCAAGACGCTCAAGCGCATCAACCAGCTCATTCGCGAAACCCAGCGCACGCCGTTCGAAGGCATCGGCAAGCCGGAGCCGTTGAAAGCCAATCTCTCCGGCTTCTGGTCGCGCCGTATCGACGATACGAACCGCCTGGTCTACGAGGCTGACGACCTTCAACTCAGCATCGTGTCCTGCCGCTACCATTACGAGTAGCACGGCCGCCAACCAATCTCGCCACGTTCCGCCTCGCATGCGTCCCCCGATGACCTACCGCCTCATCGCCTTCGACTTCGACGGCACGCTCGCCGATTCGCTCGACAGCTTTCTCGCCGCGCTGTCGGAAGCGTCGCGCCTGCACGGCTTTCGCGACGCGACGCCCGAACTGCGCCCTGCGCTGCGCGGCATGTCGGCGCGCGACATCATCCGCGCGCTCGACGTGCCGATGTGGAAAGTGCCGCGCGTGACGATCGACATGCGCCGCCTGATGCGGCCGCGCATCGCGAACGTGCGGCTCTTTCCCGGCGTCGACGAAACGTTCGACGCGCTCGCCGCGCGCGGCATCCGCATCGCGATCGCCACGTCGAACACCGAGGAGATCGTGCGCGACCGGCTCGGCCCGCGCGCCGGCGCACGCGTCGACCATTTCGCCTGCGGCATTCCGCTGTTCGGCAAGGCGCGCCGTCTGCGCGCGCTCGTTCACGAGGCCGGTGTGCGCGCCGACGAAGTGCTGTACGTCGGCGACGAAATCCGCGATGCCGACGCGGCACGGCGCGCGCGTATCGCCTTCCAGGGCGTCGCGTGGGGTTACACGGCGCCCGACGCGTTGCAGGCACATTGCGCGACGCCGTTGCTGCCGCGCCTCGATGCGCTGCTCGATCGCGTGTAACGCTGTCACGCACGCCGCGCGCACACGCGGCCCGCGCGCCCGACGCTCCGCCAACGCAACCGCCGCGACGCCATCACGTCGATGATGCCGATGACACGCACCTGCATCTCATGCATTGCATGCGCCACGTGCGCGCAAAAATTGCCGCCGCCGCACGCGCATCAGGTACGCACTACCGGCCTGCGCGCGTGCCCATCGATTCGTCTTACCAACCGTTACACAAGCCACAGCACGGTTGCACCTGCTACCCGACCGCTCTCCTAGAATCAGTCGGGCCGGAAAACACTTCGAACGCCGCCGCGGCAGAGCGGCAGTCGAATCCGGCCCGGGCGCGCCCGGTCTCTCGCACAGCGACGGATCACACGATCCGTTTTTCAACCAGAGCCCCGATCGAAAGGAGGTCCCATGAACCGCTTTCCCCCCATTTCGCGCCTTGCCTTGTCTGCCGCCGGCCTGCTTCTCGTCGCCGTGACGGCGACCGCGCAAACCGCGCAACCGGCACCCGCGGCATCCGCCGCGCAGGCCGCGACCGCGACGCGCATCCACGAAGCCGACCAGACCTTCATCACGGACGGCACGAAGACCGTGTCGACCCAGCACGACGCCGCGCGCATCGCCGATTCGCGCACGTCGGACAGCCAGGTCAAGGCGTTCGCGCAACGCGTGTCGACCGACGACGCGAAGATCATCCAGGCGATGCGCGCGGCGAGCCCGCGCGGCGTCGACGTACCGGCCAACGACCCGGACACGACCGTGCTGAACAGCATCAAGAGCCTGCGCGGCGCCGAGTTCGACAAGGCGTACATCGAACAGGTCGCGCTCGCCGGCCAGCAGAAGACGATCTCGGCATTCCAGGCCGAAATCGCATCGGGCCGCGACACCAAGCTGAAGGAAGTCGCACGCCAGGCGCTGCCGATCCTGCAGGCGCACTACGCGGACGCGCAGAAGCTCGCGCAGCGTCACCACCTCGCATCGGCGCAGTAACGCGATGCAGCGCCGCGCCTCGCGCGCGGCGCACCGTTCCCCCGTCGTCGCGCTGCCGCCTCCCCTGCCGGTGGCGCGACGCACGTCCAACATTCAACGTTCAACGTCCCGCGTCACACGTTACGTCGCCAGCTTCGCCTCGAGTCGCGCACGCACGTCCGGCCATTCGTCGTCGATGATGCTGAAGCGCACCGAGTTGCGCTTGCGGCCATCCGGCATGATCCGTTCGTGACGCACGATGCCCTCCTGTTTCGCACCGAGCCGCAGAATCGCCGCGCGCGATTTCTCGTTCAGCTCGTCCGTCGTGAACTGCACGCGCACGCATCGCAGCGTGTCGAACGCATAAGCCAGCAGCAACCACTTCGCTTCGGTATTCGCGCGCGTACGCTGCGCCGATTCGCTCAGCCACGTATGACCGATCTCCAGCTTGCGATTCCCGCGATCGATCTTCCAGAAGCGCGTGCTGCCGATGGCGCGGCCCGACGCGCGATCGACGATCACGAACGGCATCACGGTGCCGGCCGCGCGCCCCTGCAACGCCGTATCGATGTACGCGTCGACCGTCTGCGCGCCCGGCACGACCGTGACCTTCAGGTTCCACAACTCGCCGTCGGCGGCAGCGTCCAGCAGCGCCTGCCGGTCGGATGCGGCGAGCGGGCGCAGAACGACACGTTCGCCGGTGAGGGTCGGTTGTTCGAGGAAAGACGATGCGTCGGTCATGACGGGATTTCCGGAAAATGACGGTGATGGCGGTGAAACACCCATCATACGGCGGCGCCGCTAGCCGAGGTGTGCGGCGAGCCGGCGGCGGATCGCCTTCGCTTCGCCGCGCAGCGCATCGGCGAACGCGTCGACGAGCAGGCTCTTCGGCCGGTGCTCGGGCACGATCACGCTGACCCGGTACGGAAACGACCGCGTCAGCGGCCGCACGTGCAGGCCGCGGCCGACGAAATCGAGCGCCGTGAGCGGATTGACGATCGCAGCCCCGAGCCCCTGCCGCACGAACGCGCACACCGAGACGGCCGACGGCGTGTCGACCACCGAGCGCGGCGCGACGCCGAGTTGCGCGAATGCCTCGTCGATCATGATGCGGTACGGATCGTTCAGCGACAGACTCACGAACGGGCGGTCGACGAGATCCAGCAGGTCGATCGCGTCCTGCGCGAGCAGCGGATGGCCGTCGGGCAGCACGCACACTTCATCGACTTCGAGCAGCGGCGTGAGCACCGTGCCGGCCGGCGCGACATCGTGCTCGGTCAGCCCGAGGTCGTAGCGTTGGGCGGTCAACCACTCCTCGAGCACCGGCGACTCCTGCGTCGCGACCGACACGCTGACGCCCGCATGCGCATCGTGAAAGCGCCGGCACGCACCGGGGAGGATCGCGTGCGAGAACGCCGGCAGCGCGATCACCGACAGTTGCCCGTCGCGAAACTCGCGCAGGCGTGCAGCCGTCGCCGCGACGCGTTCGAGCCCCACATACGCGAGCCGCACGTCGTCGAACAGCGTGAGCGCGGCCATCGTCGGGCGCAGTCGGCCGTGCGCGCGTTCGAACAGCGCAAAGCCGACGACCTGCTCCATCCGCGCCAGTTCGCGGCTGATGGTCGGCTGCGAC
>NZ_BCPP01000705.1:0-3824 GCF_016586125.1 Burkholderia sp. E168m23 | reverse complement strand
CCCCACGCCCCCGGTCCGAAACGTTTCGGTTCAATCGTACGCATCGACACGATTCCGTCGACCTCGGCAACGGCGCCGCGTTACTCGACCATTTTCGAGCATGGCGCTCCGCAAACGGCGGCGCTCGCCCTCGATCTGGCGATGCAATTCGGCAAGGACATCGTCGACGGCAGAATCGCCCCTACGGCGATCTGATCCATCCGCCGCATCGGACTCGATGCGGCGTCTCGCGACGCGAGCACATCTCACTCAGGAGCGATCCATGAAATATTACTCAAGCACCTCGATCGACCGGCGCGATGACGCGACCCGGAAAAAACAGCGGGACGATCTCGCGCGTGCCGATGTCGAACGCGCCGAAAAGCGCATCCGTCAGGATGCCGGCATCAACTCCAATGCGAGCAAGTGGCGTTATTTGCGCCCCGACAATCGGGCGAGATGAGCGACGGATGCGCCACGCGCCGTGGCACACCGGTCCCGCACCGCAGGTCGCGGGCGGGCCGGGATCACGCATACCGGCGCAGGTGTATCGAGAATTCGGCGATCGCGTCGATGCCGGTCTGCTCCGCGCAGCGGCACCAATCCTGTAACTGAGCCAGCAATTGCTCGTGCGACGCGTGTGGCCACGTCCATAGCTCGAGCAACGCGTCGTAAATATCCACATACACGCGTATTCGCCGGTTGGCATTGGGGCTCGTCAGCACGCGCAGGTCGGGCTTGTTCCGATGGCCCCAGGCCTGGCGCAGCCAGTGTTTCATGCCGAGCGCGAACGCGCGCTTGTCGTCTCGACTCATGTCCTCGACGCGGCGCAGTTCCCGCCGGCAGGCGGACTCGAGCGTGCGCGCAAAGGCGGCCATCACCGCATGCCGGTTGCGGATGACCGCTTGCAGCGTCGCGTCGTCGGCGACTGCCTTGACCGGGAGCAGGCGCGGCTGCGTTGCGACTCGCCGAACGGTCGCCAGCCGCAATGCCGCCAGCAGGCGGATGTACGCCCAGCCGATATCGAACTCGAACCAGCGATTCGACAGCCTGGCGGACGTCACGTACGCGTGATGATTGTTGTGCAGCTCTTCGCCGCCGATCAGGATGCCCAGCGGGAAAAGGTTGGTACTCGCATCGGGTGTCGCGAAATTCCGATAGCCGCTGAAATGGCCTAAGCCATTGATCACGCCACCGGCCCAGAACGGAATCCATATCATCTGGATCGCCCACGCCGCCACGCCGGGCAACCCGAACAGCCCGACGTCGATCACGACCAGCAGCCCGACGCCGAGATTCGGATAGCGGGCATAGACGTGGCGTTCGAGCCAGTCGTCCGGCGTCCCCGATCCGTATCTGCGCGCCGTTTCCTCGTTCCGCACTTCCGCACGGTACAGTTCCGCGCCGCGCAGCAGCACGGTCGCGAGGCCGCGGGTTCGCGGGCTATGCGGATCGTCCGGGGTCTCGCTCCGCGCGTGATGCTTGCGATGCACCGCGACCCATTGCGAGGTCAGCATGCCGGTCGTCAACCACAGCCAGAACCGGAAGAAGTGACTGATGCACGGATGCAGATCCAGCGCCCGGTGCGCCTGGCAGCGGTGCAGGTACACGGTCACGCTGATGATGGTGACATGCGTGAGCACGAACACGACCCACGCAAGCTGCAACCAGGACAGCCTCAGTTCGCCGTTCAGAAGAAATGCCGACATTCCGTTCGCACTCCGCGCCACACTGGTATCCGCGCACGCTTCGCCGTGACGACGCGTGCGCGTGCCGATTCCCTGCCCTTCGACGAGCCTCCTATTTCCCGACCTGATTGCCGACAACCCCTCCGACGACGGCACCGCCAACGGTGCCCAACGCACTGCCGCCCGTCAGGACCGCACCGGCGACGCCGCCGACACCCGCCCCGATCACGGTATCCGTTCCGCGGTGGGACATGTCGCCGCAACCCGCCAGTACGATCATCGTTATGGTGACTATCGCCGTCCCGACCGGCACGGAATGTAGCTTTCTCATGATCATCTCCTCGGGTCGCCGCTACGCTGTCCGATCCCGCACGGCGCGCGGCCCCCCCTGGGCTGACGTCCCGATGAAATTCGAGACGTCGAATCACGATGGGGGGTAAATCGCGCGAAGTCCGTCCGCTAACGTACCGGACTGGATGCCGGCCGACCGTCTCACGGAAGCGCCGCTTGCACCGCGCCCGGCGCCAAAGCCGGCGTTGACCTGACTTCCTTGTAGTCGACATCGCGCGGCGAACAGCTCCCTGAGCCTTGCCGATCACGGCCGTCCCTGGCTCGTCAGGAAATCGGGCTTATTTTCAGCTACCGTACCGTCAAGCTGCGAACGACGAGATACGATAGTGAATCCCGCTCACTCCCCGCTGCGCTCGAAGCGACCAGACAACGCCATCGCGCCAGATGCGAGCCTAGGAACCACGCATGCCAGACATCCCCCCATCACTGAAAATCACCTGCTTGCCGCACTGCCGGAGAACGAGCTTGCACGCATCATCCCGAACCTGACGATCGTCGACATGCCGCTCGGGAAAGTGCTGTACGAATCGGGCGGCCAGCTTCATCACGTCTATTTTCCGACCACGACGATCGTGTCGCTGCTGTACGTGATGGAGGATGGCTCGTCTGCGGAAATCGCGATCGTCGGGCATGAGGGCATGATCGGCGTGTCGCTGTTCATGGGTGGTGAAACAACGCCGAGTCGCGCCGTCGTGCAAAGCGCTGGGCAGGCCTACCGGCTCGACGCGAGCGTCCTGAAAGAAGAATTCCGGCGCGGCAACTCGATGCAGCGTCTGTTGTTGCGCTATACGCAGGCGCTCATCACGCAGATGGCGCAGACCGCGGTATGCAACCGTCATCACTCGATCGATCAGCAGCTGTGTCGCTGGCTGCTGCTCAGCCTCGACCGTCTGCCATCGAACCAGTTGCGCATGACGCAGGAGCTGATCGCCAACATGCTGGGCGTGCGCAGGTCGGGCGTGACGGAAGCGGCATTGAAACTGCAGGACGCTGGCCTCATCCGCTACAACTACGGCCATATCGAGGTGCTGGACCGACCCGGGCTCGAAAAGCGTGTGTGCGAATGCTACAGCGTGGTCAAACGCGAATTCGATCGCCTGCTTCCTGACCTGAAGCGGCTCTAGGAATCCGTCAGCAACGGCGCTGGCCGACACTGCGCGGCATCGTACCGACTTCTTCGTCCGGCCCGGTCATCCTGTATTCGACACGCGTGCGTCGTCGATGCCGATACGCCCGCGCAAGGCGAATTCACGGGAGCAGGCAGATGAACGACCGCAAGCAGAAAGACGACGCTGTCGGGCAGCAACGCCGTAAATACGAGCAGGACAATGCAACGGACGACGGTATGCCCGCCGCGCCCGAAGTGCCGACGCATACGTGCCCGACCGAGCAAGAACGATTGCGGACCGCGAAGCAACGGATCGCCGATTCGAGAAAGCGCTGGGGTATGGCCTATCCGCCGAATTGAGCACGCACTGTGATCATGATACGGCGTTGCTCCCGACACAGGCGGAGCATGACATTCGCGCTCCGCGTTGTCGTGCGCGCGTCCCGCAGGCTACGTCGCCGACGTTCCGGCATCGGGCCTACTGGCACAGGCGGATCAAGAATTCGGCAATGGCCTTGATCCGCGCTGTTCCGTTCGGGTCACGATTCCATGCCAGTAGCCCTGCAAACGTCCGGCGAACTTTTGCAGGGCGGCCATCCCGCTTTCCCGAGCCTGTTCGAATCATTGCCTCCCAAGCCTTTTTCGCCCAGGCCGGCTTGCGGTAGAACTTTGCCGCGACGCGATACAGATCAATGATG